>JAFGDI010000349.1 GCA_016932145.1 Sedimentisphaerales bacterium | reverse complement strand
GCTGCATATAGACCCATATATGCAATACATGGCCGCAGAATATAGAGCAGGCAAGCCCGTAGCCAGTGTAATGGACTATCGCCCCTGATGTCGGGGCTTTTTTGAGAGTTGTTCTCTACTGTTCTAATTGTGAACAGTTCTCTTGCTTGCGTCCTGATCGACCTGTCATCAAATTTTCTCAAAGGCCAGGCTATAGAAGGTTCGGCCTTCTTTAATGTATTTTCTTTCGTAATTGGTTCCTACGATTTCGCCTTCCCGGGCAGTGTCCAGTTTGGGGAACTCAATTTTTTTAAACAGGGGGGTTATATTGCTATTGGCAAAGAACATAGCCTTTGACCATTCAAAATAACCCTCGTGGTCGGTAGTGAACAGGAACCTCCCGCCTGGCTTCAGGATGCGGTGAGCGTTTATCAGGTTATTTTCAACGATAAACCGTCTGAGATTATGTCTGTTTTTATGCCAGGGGTCAGGGAAGAAGATGTTAAACTGGGTAATTGACTCATCTTTTACATACTTGATCAGGAATGGTGCTGCATCGGTTCTCAATATCCGTACATTTCTGAGATCTTCCCTGATAGTGCGGTCAACAAAGTGTCTGTAGAAGCGGTTAGCCCACTCTATGCCAAAAAAATTAATATTCTTATGTATATTAGCCATGCCCCTCATAAAAGTGCCTTTGCCAGAACCTACTTCCAGATAAATAGGATTAGGGGTGGGGAAAAAATCTTGTAAGTCTGTGATTTCCCTGACTTTATCTTCTTCTATGATTATGTCTTCTTCTCTTAGTGGCAAGTCTTTCTCCTGGCTGGTAGATATTAGGTGTTACGGTTAAAGGCAGTTATTATATTATTTTTTGATTAATTATCAAGTGTCGGGTGGTCAATGTCATATTTGGTAATGTAGAATGATAGTACAGAGGAAACAGAAAGAAAAAAAGCTAAAACCCGCCAAATGTATTTCAGTTATGCCCAAAAAGTGACGAAATCTGGATAATAGCTAAGGGCGTATTGTGAAAACCAAGGCTTTTGAGAGAATAATGTAAAATGGCTAAATTATTCAAAAAGACAGGTCCGACTGTTCTGCTGGATGTTGACACCCAGCTAGATATGCTTCCGACATTGGCTGCAGAGAGGGAAAATACTCTTTTGCGGTGGCGCAGGGTTATGGCCTGGGCGAGAAAGTATCGCCTCCCGGTCGTTTCTCTGTCTCTTGCCGGCAGAGAAGATGATAATGTTTTGCAGCAATCATTGTGTGTGGAGAATACCAAAGGTCACGATAAGGTCCGATATACAATTCTGGCTGACCATTTTCACTATAATGCTGAGCATTGTCTGGACCTGCCGGATGATATTATGGATAAATATCGGCAGGTAATTTTTGAAAGGCGAGAGTTCGACCCATTTCAGTGCGACAGATTTGAGCGATTGGTTAACAATTTCCCCTTTGACCACTATATAGTTTTTGGTGGTGCCTTTGAGGCTTCGATAAAACTGGCTTGTCTGGGTTTGCTGGCACGCCATAAAAAGGTAAGTTTGGTTTATGATGCCGTTTCCAGTATTTACAATGCGGAATATGATTATGTTCTCAAAAAGATAGAGGCAAAGGGTGCCAGACTGGAAAAAGTCGCCACTCTTACTGACCAGAAGCCCAATAACCGTAAAACAAGTATTTTCAGCAGGGACAAGAATATATATATCCCTTCAGTATGATAAATAGAGGACTCATGAGCTTGTAGTCAGAGTAGGTAGTACAGCCCTCCCGGTCAAATGGCCTGGTGGGCTGTACTTTTTATTACCTGACTCTTATTTGTGTAGCTTATCAGGGGAATGTCTTAAGCCAGTTCTGGGCCAGTTGGGCAAAGTCGAGGAGGTCAACAATGCCGTTGGCATCAATATCGCCAGGAGCGGGCTCATCATGATACGCCGGCTTATTGGTTGATATCTCAAAGGCCAGATCCCAGGGTTGGTTTTCTTCCAGTAAGACAGAGTTGCCAGCACTTACAGTGTCATGTAATTGAGGCGGCCAGGTGAACAGGCCGGTTTGGTTATAAGCCCCGGCTATGCGGAATGCCGGATCATTAAACTGATGTGGTCTGGTTTTCCAGCCCCAGGGATATTCGATAAACTCAATATTATCCGGGTAGATAGCTGCAATGCTGAGCCAGTAAACATTTTCGCCTGGTTCTTGGTAATACCAGTCTATTTCATTCAGAAGTTGATTGAACTGGAAACAGGCTTCATTCTTGAACTCAGGCAGGTTTTCCGGGTGTCTGTCAAAGCCGGCAAAATTCCAGGTCCAGTTCGTGCATACATGCTTCCAGAGAAGTGTGCCCGGCTTACTCCAGTTGGTTGGGTCCAGAGGGTCCGGGTCCGGCACATCGCTCCAGATGCCTATATGGAAGGCGATTGGCAATACTGGCGGCAAGCTGGACTGATTCCAGCCGAGGAATGAACCCCACCAGTGGAAATCAGTGATCGGTCTGTCGTCAGAGCAGAGAAAGTCATCGGCCATTATGGGTATGTCATCTGGTCTGTAAATACTCTTTTCGTCCCAGCCCAGTATTATGCCGGGTTCTTCTTCTTGTACAGGCTGGCTGTATTTGATGTAATAGCCTTTGTTAGCGATTGGATTTTGGGGCATGACCATAAGGTCTTTCCAGTAATTCCATATTCTGCCCACATTTACGCCATCTGGCGGTACTGGGGTCGGGCCACCGGTCCAAACGGCATTTTCATCGACTATAAAATTTAATACTTTGGTCAGGTCAAAGGCCGGTGTGTTAAGATACCCTGAGGCTGGAGGTGATGCTGCTCCCATGCCAGCTATGGTTGTATCTATGCTTACGGTTGTTGATGTGTTCCAGGGCAGCATTCCCGGCCCAGGTCCGCAATTCCAGTACCAACTGCGAATATTGCCATAAGTGTCTATCATGCCAAATGATACTTGTGTTATCTGCCCCGAAGGCCCCCATTGTGGAGGAAAAACAGTAATTGATATAGTCTTATTAGTGAGGTCAGGGTCTGTTCCGTAGGTGAAAAGCCAGGCGCTGGCGTATGAGCCGGGAGCCATTATCTCCTGGCCCCAGGCCATTACCAGTCCGCTGCCAGGCTCATCAAGCGGTGGGTTGCCGCCCATGCCCATTTGTGAGGCATAAAGACCATCAGGGTCAAGAGGGATAAATTCCGTTTCCGGATATTTTTCACCTTCCACCTGATTGTCCGGGTTTTTCCAGGCTTCCATATAGCCTGCCCATTCTCGTATCTGCATTGGTCTTATGCTGTTATATTCCTCTGTGGGCGGCTCCAGCAGGTTTTGCCATTGCCTGAAGTTGCTTTCTGTCATATATGGACCAGCGAAGGCTGTTGTTGTCCAGAAGGTAAAAAGTAGTAAAATAAAGATCGTTAGTTTTTTCATTTTGTTTCTCCTTGTTCATATTGAACAGATTATATCAGGCAGGTGTAACCGTCTTTTTGACAGTTATATCTGTCTGATGGTTGATTTACTGCCATATAAACTATAGGAGGGGTGGAATAATTCTGGCAACTATTTAGATGATTTTTTTTTGACAGAATTTAAGACTACGCGCAAGAAAAAAGGCCTGTCATATGACAGGCCCAGACCTTAATCTCCTTTTTCTAAAACCTTTCTCACAGTCTTAGAAATGATCACGAAAACAAATTGTATTTAAACAACAGTAAACTGATCGCCTTTATTTTTTCACGATAATCGTGTAAAAGTAACAAAATATCTGAAACAAACTTAATAATTGAAAACTGACTAAGGGCTTCGATTACCCACTTCAGAGTATTCATAATAGCAAAATTAAGCCTGCAATGTCAAGAGTCAAAATAAAACTTTATCTTAAAATAGTAAAATGTTAATTTAGGTAAAATTGTAAAGTACCAGCAGGTTCTTTTTGTTTTTTTGTGCGGGCCAGTTTTTATTGAATTAGTATCTGGTTAAGCCATTTTTCTGCCAGTTCGCTCAGGTCGGACAGATCAACTGTTCCGTCGCGATTGAAATCTGCATTATTACACCAGCTATCGGCAGAGCAGGTGGAATTAAGCCATTCTATGGCCAGGCAATTAAAGTCATATATATTGACAATGCCATCAGGTCCGGCATAGTCGCTGCCGCAGATGTCAGGGTAGATCGGTTCGATACAGGCTTCGTTGCTAATGGTTAAGTTAAAGGTAGTTTCGGCCTGATAATAATCGTCGCCTTCTATGTAATAGTTCATTTCAATAGTGATTTCGTCGCCAACAGAGGCATTGATGAAAAGGTCGCCATCGGCAGAGAGGTTATCAATCTCGATATCATTGATATATACCAGACAGGAACGGATTTCGCTTACGCCCGGGTCTTCAATATGAGATACCAGATTAAAGTGTATGCACACTTCTGTGCCCAGCGGCATTGCCGGAGTGGGGTCTATCTGATATTGCAACAGAGTCTCGCCGCTGCTATCGCCGGGCATTTGTATGAATGAGCCTTCTTCCCAGTTGAGGCATTCACCGGTTTCCGGGTCCCATTCCAGGCATCTGCCCCAGATCAGGCAATCGCCGGTTTCCGGGTCCCATATCATACATTCGCTTTCATCGCAGTATTGGCCCCAGAGGCTTATGCCACCGCTGACTACGCCCGGCAGTGCTTCATCGAGATATGCTTCGGCATTAACAAAACCTGCTTCAGTGCAGAAATAATCCCCGACATATGCATAGTCGGTACCTGTCTCTGAAGTATTTGCTCTTTGTATCCAGGCTCTTGTTTCAGAGGATATCTCCGGATTAGCGGCCAGAAGCGGCATGGCACTTTGAGCGTATTTTAGTTTATGGTTTTTCATGTCATAATAAGCCATTGCCAGAGAGTAGTCATCGAGTATGGTCAGTGAGCAATAAAGTCCAAGATTATCCTGATAAAAAGTGCCATCAATCGTGCTGGTTTGCCACTGGCCATTATCTTTGTGCCAGGTGAAATTCAGCCTGCCATAAGCGCTCGATGTGTACTTCTGATACCAGCCGATAACTGGTGTGCCATCGGGCAAAAAGGCCATG
>JAFGDI010000028.1 GCA_016932145.1 Sedimentisphaerales bacterium | reverse complement strand
TGCCGGACCTTCTATCAAAATATTAACACCATTATCATAGAGTATCTCAAGCACACCCGCTTTCATCACAAATGGCAACTGATTAGTCATTATCCGGTCACTACTCTCCAGTGAGGCCGAATTGTCGTCCCAGACAACTCCGATCTGATCAACCACCCTGGCAACCGAAACTGAATATTTCGGCGGATATATATTTACATAAACAATAAACATAAACATCAATACCGCTGCCAGAGCAACCATTGCATTAAATACCTTATTAAACTTCTCCAGCTCCTTAAAGCAAAATGGCTTTTTTAACTTGGAATTTACAGTCACATCAGCAGCAACTTCACTTTCAGTCGCAACCGTTTGAGCTATTTGCTCATTCTGGGCCATCGATCTCATAACCGTATTAATGTCGAGAACTTCATCTGTTTTTTCTCTGCTTGTAGTGGAAAACAATTCCAGACTATCATGCCCCTGAAATAATGAGCATAAGACCATATTCTTAGAATAATATCTGATTGCACTGTCATCCTGCTTCAGCACAGACTCAAGCTGCTCAAATTCCTCGTCGGACAAAACCCCATCTAACTCTTTCTGGATAAGCAGGTCCAGCAGGTCTTTATCAAAATCACTCATAGCACTTCTCCACTACTGATCCGACCTTCAATACAACTTAATAATGTCTGATGCAAGCGCGAATATCTTTTATATAATCCTGCTATCGGCCTACCTAGCTTGGCCGCTATCGACTTGATCGTCATACCCTTATCGTAACGCAATTGCAATAGTAACTGATTGTCATCGCCCAGTTTTTCGCAACACCTCTTTAATGCTTCCATCTTTGTATTTGAATTTGCTATCTCCTCGATCGTGAAAGTCTCTATCTTCCCAATCAGCTCATCATCAAACTGGATCTTGGTATTTCGCCTGGTACGGAAATGCTTCTTGATCAAATTGCGAGATATGGCTATACCCCAGGCTTGAAACTTCTTCGACCTGTCATATTCACCAAAATTCCGCCACATAGCAGTGGCCGTCTCCTGCAATATATCACTGGCATCTGCCTGATTATGAACCATTGCCAGAATATACGCATATAGATTCTTATGCGAATCCATGTATAACTGGAAAAACTCCGAATCTCGGGCACCACTATTAAACTCTGTCTGTATATTTTCCATATTTCGATGATCTGCAATAATACCTGCACAACTTACATATAGTATTACCACTCATTCTCGAAACTGGACAGATATTTATCAATAAAAATAAACTAAATTCAGAATATATATGCCCGACATACCCTGACACTCTCATAAAGTATTATCTAACAATGCGATATGTGCAACCAATTAATATACCACTTTAACTTACGCAAAATCAATATACTCCAGATCATGCTGCACCCTGGCAATTTAACCTGTAATAACTGTTCCCAGCCGCCTTCTTCTCTGACCAGGAACAGTTAGCAAATCAAAATCACTTCGTTTCCAGCTTGCTCTCCAGAGGTGTTATCAGCTTTTTCAGTACTGCTGCTTTCAGCTCGGCCTTATCACTCTTAACTCTCAGGTCGAGCTTTCTTTTGGCCAGCGACAGAGCAACCGAAAATTCATCACCCTGACTATTATTGACCTGCCATTGAGCCGCCAGACTCTTGCCCTGCCGTATCTTCTTAAGCATAAGCTCATACGACCAGCCCTCACTTACAAAAACCGCCTCCAGGTCAGTTACAATGCTGGCCATATCATCGGTATTAAGCCGGGCCTTGACCTGACCCTTATCCGAATCCAGCTCATATACCTTACTATCAGCTTCGCATTTTGCCTCATTAGCAATAGCCACTCCGGCATCAATTCCCGCACCGATCAATAAACCGGCAAGTAACTCACCAGATTGATATCCTATAATACTGCCTACTATTGAAAAACAGCCAGAACAATTCAATGTCAATATAATCAATAAAAGACTAACGATAACTTTTTTCATAACCATACTCCCATATTTGATTGACTTTATCTAACCGCCTATTTAATACTAGGTCCTTATACTGCAACATATTACACACAGAGATAAATACATTACCATAAATTACGATCAACCCAGCAGTTCTTTTGCCCGGCTAAGATCACTCTCTTTCACCAGCAGGTCATAACCTCCTGTGGCAAAACTCAGGTCAGGCCTTATACCGCCACAGTCATCACCTTCTACCATGCTCATTATACCCTGCATCTCCAGCAACGATTTAGCCGACTCTGCTTCAAAGCGACTGGCATAATTCTTTACTACCTTTATATAACTCATACAGACCTCAACTTCAACAATATACATTGTTTATGACAAACCAATATAATAGACGCACTAAAAGCAATTTCGTTACAGATAAAATTATATTTTGCAAGATTCAGACTCAGAACATAAATATACCATGCGATCAAAACCACTTATACCAACAGGAGATATTATATGCAAGTATTTTACGGCAATGGAAATAGCTGCTTAACTTGTCATGTTACGGGTAAGGCAGATAAAGAAATTGCTTGCCCATAGTTAATTCAGGCTATAAAATGCCATATTGCAATGAATTATGACAATAGCAGGATTAACCCTGCCCTAATTTTCAGGTGATAGAGATGCGAATAATAGCCGGGTCAAGAGCCAGGATGAAATTAATACCTCCCAAAGACAATACCACCCGTCCGATACCGGACATGGTAAAAGAGGCTTTGTTTTCCATATTGCGCCACGAAGTGCCCGGCAAAGTCGTTGCCGATCTCTTCTCGGGCACCGGGTCGATGGGGCTGGAAGCACTTAGCCGGGGAGCGGTACATGCAATGTTTGTCGATATGGACCGCGAGGCGATCAAGCGACTATATGAAAATATCGCACATCTGAAATTTGAAGATGAATGTACGGTTATCAGGGCAGACATATTTAAATATGGTGTGCCCAAAAGCAGTCGGCTGGCTCGCTGGCAGAATGATGATTCTATGACCGGGGTTGACATTGTTTTTTGCGACCCGCCCTTCCCGCTGGCGCGCGAAGTGGATGAAGCATCACAGCTTGGCAGGCTTATGCTCAAGATCAGCAAACAAATTGCAGTTGGTGCTAAGGTCGTATTGCGCAATGAGTTAAAGTATCCGACACCAGAGAATTATGGGCCATTGAAACTTATTGATCGCCGGTCGTATGGAATTATGACATTGAACTTTTACCAAAAGACAGGCCCCGAACAACAGCCCGGAGATGAGCAGTCAGATGACAGAGCAGAACAGACAAGCAGCCCTGCATGTAGTTAAGCGACTGCATGAAGCCGGGTTCCAGGCTTTATGGGCCGGTGGGTGTGTTCGCGATATGCTTATGGCAGTAGAGGCCCAGGATTATGATGTTGCCACTAATGCCACACCCCAGCAGGTAAGCGGTATATTCAAGCGAACTTTACAGGTTGGGGCACAGTTCGGCGTGGTGGTTGTTCTGCTGGACAAGGCCCAGGTAGAAGTTGCAACCTTTCGTAATGACGGGGGTTATGTCGATGGCCGTCGCCCTGAGGCAGTAGAATTTACCGATGCTCGTCAAGATGCGCTACGACGCGATTTTACGATTAATGGCATGTTCTATGACCCGTTGACCCAGGAGATACTGGACTATGTCGGCGGTCAGGCAGATCTGGCTGCGGGTGTGATCCGTGCTATTGGAGAACCGGCGGCAAGGTTCGGGGAAGATCATTTGCGTATGCTTCGCGCTATAAGATTCGCTGCCAGATTGGGTTATGAAATTGAGCCGGAAACCTGGCAGGCCATCTGCCAGCTCTCAGAGCGTATCAGCCGGATCAGCTCAGAACGGATCGCTACTGAACTGGAGAAGATAATGGTTAATGGCAATCGCTATGCGGGCATGAAAATGGTACTTGCAAGTGGTTTAATGAGCCATATTTATGGTAATTGCCCGGCTGAACAACTCTCAGAGGGTATAGAAAGGCTAAAGCTACTCTCAGAGCCGGTTGACTTTGCCCTGGCACTGACAGCAACACTGTCGGGCGGCCTCTGGGATAAGACATCTGGTATTACCAGATCGCTCAAGGTTAGTAATGACACGCGTAAGAAGGCGCTGTGGCTGGCTGAAAGCGTTTGTAAGCTGTTGTCTGAACTGCCCTTAAGTAAGGGCAGGCTCAAGCAGTGGCTGGCTAATGAATGGTTTAATGATTTGCTGAATCTGGTTTGGGCCTGCCAGATTAGAGATGGTAAAGATACAGGTCCGCTGGCCGAGCTGCGTCGTCAGATAGTAGATCTGGGCGATGAAGAGATAAAGCCAGTTCCATTACTAAACGGTAATGACTTGATATCACTGGGTTTAGAACCGGGCCCGAAACTTGGACAGCTCTTTGAGCAGATGTATCTGGCCCAACTAGAAGGTGAGCTGGTGACGCAAGCTCAGGCCCGACAATGGGTTAGTGAACGAGTTCGGAAAGTCTGACTTCTCATTTGGGCAGAGGCTTTTTGTCTTTCATCGCAGCTATTATTTTGAGGGTTCCTTCGTCTGGGCTATAAAGTGCTGCTAATTCATCGGTTATATCGATAGTGTTTTTTATATCGCCTTTATATAGCCAGCAACTGCATATTGCAGTGGCCTTGTAGTTGGCCATGATTAGTTCGATCTGCGGTTGGAAGCGGGTAAGAAGCTCATCAACTGGTTCAGTGCTAAATCCTTGTAAATGAGCAAGTTGCTGCATTTTATTGGCCTTTTCATTGATCTCTTTTTTGAGCTTTTCATCACCAGTTTCGTGTTGGGCGGTCCATTCCTTGAGTAAATCAGCATGAATTTGCGAACGATAGTAGGCTATGGCGATACATCTTGAGTCGTAAGTTACTGTAATTTCAGGGTTTGAGATTGTTGGGGCGGCTTTTATATGGGTATTGCTATGGCAGCCGTTTATGATAGTGAGAATGGTGATGATCAATAAAGTAAGCATTATATTATTCCTTAAATAAAGAGTTATGGCAATTTTCAAATTGCGTTATTGAGTACATATTTTTTGTTAAATGCGTATTGATAAAGAGTTATGTGACCACCCCAGCGTTTTTGTTTGGCTTTCCATTTAATTTGCTTGAGTTTATGTCTTTGCAGTGGATCTGGTACTGCCATTTGGGTATCGAAGCCTACCATGCCGGCTGATGATGAGTGGGAGTTGTCCATAGTTCCGAAAATGGTAGTACCAAGGCCCAGAATGAGCCAATCGGCTTTTGAGCTGACATTTTTAATTGAGCCGGAAGTGTTTGCCAAAGCAGCAGTTAGGTCATATTCTGGTGATATTGCACCATGAACCAGGGTAATATTTCTGACTTTGACATGGGGTGGCAGTTTTTCGACGGCCATGATGGTAAGCCCGGCCCCTGCGGAATAGCCGATGATGTCGATTGGCTGGTGCGGGTGGTCCTGTGCGTACTTAACTATATTATTTGCAAGTGTTTGTGCTTTTTCTTGTTTGTATTTTTCGTTACAAAGATTCCTGAAAGGCAGTAGTGGGTTACCCCAGTTAAGTGTATAAATATCGCCTTGGTAACCTGAGTCTCTTAAAGCCTTTATGACAGGTTTGACCATAGTTGCCTGCCCTTCTATGCCGGGGATCAGCCAGGTTGCCCCCTGTTCTGAGCTGCCGGGGTGATATTGCCGGGCCTCGCAGCCAACGAGAGCCAGTGCCAAAGTTGTGCATAAGTTAATCATGATAATTGTTCCTTTTCTAAACATTTCAAAGTCTCCGTTTGATTATTGTTGATAACTACATTTTTGTATATTGCAATTACTATGCCAGAAAGTTGAGTATTTTGTAATGTTCTGTCATAAAAGACTTTATGGAACTATATTTTATTAACAGCTTTTCCACATACATACAATGCAGGTACAACACATACATTTGATGTATGTATCAGAAAATCTTCAGTTTTGATCGATTTTTGATGGTTTTGAATGGTTTTTGGACAGTTTTAAGCGGAAATTAAGGGTTTTGGGAGAAGTGAGATAGAGTGAAAAAGAGAGAGGGATTACTAAGCGGAGGAGGTCACGGACTGGTCACGGACTGGGCATGGACTGGGTCACGGACTGGGCATGGACTGGGCATGGACTTGGGCACGGACGAGATGGACTTGATGGACTTGATGGACGGGGTGGACTGAGGTGTGGAGACTTGATGCCGGGTGGTTCGGACTGGGGTTGGGGCTGACAGGACGGATTGGACCTATGAGACGAATGTAACCTATGTAGTGCAAACTGGTATATGTCGCCGGGGAGATATTTAGTTTTGGGCAGACATGAATGCTGGTTGTTGAAAATGACTTGACGGGTTCAGTTATGGGAGTTAATATTGTAAAGTGTTGATCAAAAATGGTGCAATTAATTTAAAATGAGAAAATTGGCAGGTGTCGAGAAGATGTGTTTTCAGTGTGGTTGTAAATAATTAATAAAAAAGACGCGTCCCCTTTTGGGTTACGCGTCAGGTTGTTCCGTGGAACAGGGCTCTCGCTAAAAGCGGAACCCGCCTGCAACTTTTCTTTTATTATGAAAAGCAAACAGACTGAGATTGATTACACAACTATAAATTACAACAATAAATTGTAAGTGTCAAATT
>JAFGDI010000348.1 GCA_016932145.1 Sedimentisphaerales bacterium | reverse complement strand
CTGTTCAGTGGCGAGCTTATTGGTCTGTTGAAAACAGCATCAGGGCAGGTAGTATTACTGGGTGTATTGGTATGTCTGATCGGCATCGGCTTTAGCGGTCAGGCTGGTATCAGAAAGGAACGGGAGCTTACAGATCAGGTCAAGCGTCAGTCGGTGAGCGAGTTTAATTTTGTTAAGGGTATTAGCGTTGCCATAGTTTCAGGTCTGGCCAGTGCGGCGATGGCCTATGGCTTTGCTGCGGGTAAGCCGATAGCGCAAATAGCTTTAGCCAATAATGTGCCAGCTCTTTGGCAGAATCTTCCGGTATTAATTATTATTCTGGCAGGTGGTTTTCTGAGTAATTGTATCTGGTGTCTTTATCTTATAGTAAAGAATAAGCGTTGTGCAGAATTTGTCCTTCCAGATACACCCGGGCGGCTAAATGTACTATTGGTCAATTATCTGTTATGTCTTATTGGCGGTGTAACCTGGTATATGCAGTTTTTCTTTTATTCTATGGGCTCGGTAAAGATGGGCAAATACGATTTTTCGAGTTGGACCATTCACATGGCGGCGATAATAATCTTCAGTACAATATGGGGTATATCGTTAAAAGAATGGCAGGGCACCAGTGAAAAAACCCGTCTGTGGGTAATAGCAGGTCTGTTAACACTGATACTCTCGACGGTAATTATCGGTATAGGCAATAAACTGGCAGTAAGTAATTGAGCATAATGAACAGGTAAAAGGTAAATGAAAGCAAGTATAAAAGTAGGTTTGTTTGGTATTGGGCTTGACACTTATTGGGGTCAGTTTGAAGGGCTGCACGACACACTGATGGCGTATCAGGACCAGATAGCGGCTAAGATAGCCGATCACTCGGTTGAAGTTGTTAATGCCGGGATGATAGATAATCCATCTAAAGCCGCCGGAGCAGCCGAATTATTCAAAGTTAAGCAGGTTGAGATCATCTTCCTCTATATTTCAACTTATGCCTTATCATCTACGGTTCTGCCGGTGGTGCAAAAGGCTAATGTACCAGTTATTGTCTTAAATATTCAGCCGGTAGCGGCGATAGATTATGAAGCATTTAATGCCCTGGCAGACAGGGGTAAAATGACAGGTCAATGGCTGGCGAATTGTCAGAGCTGCTCGGTACCTGAGATAGCTTGCGTATTTAGCCGGGCAGGCATAGATTATCATCTGGTGACCGGCTATATGCAGCAGGAAGGCGTCTGGGAAGAAATATACAATTGGGTCGATGCCGCTAAGGTCAGGCAGGTAATGGCTGATAATCGGGTAGGAATACTGGGGCATTATTACTGTGGTATGCTCGATGTGTATAGTGATCTTACCCAGCAGTCATCAGTCTTTGGCAGCCATTTTGAGTTAGTCGAGATGTGTAAGCTGCATGAATTTCGCCAGCGGGTAACACTGGATCAGATAAAGAGGAAAATGAGAGAGTTTTCAGAGAGATTTCTGGTATCAGAGGAATGTCAGAGGGTCGAACTTGAACGGGCGGCCCAGACATCCTGTGCTCTGGACGAGCTGGTAGCAGAGTATGATCTGGGCTCTATGGCATACTATTACGAGGGAACAGGAGGTAATGAATATGAGAATATTGTTACCAGTCTCATAGCCGGCAATACCCTGCTGACCGGCCGCAATATACCTGTTGCCGGCGAATGCGAAGTTAAAAATGTTCAGGCTATGAAAATAGTCGATGCTTTTGGTGCCGGCGGTTCTTTTTCTGAGTTTTATGCTGTCGATTACAACGATGATATTGTCATGCTGGGTCATGATGGCCCGGCTCATCTTGCGATAGCAGAGGGGCCGGTAGGGCTGGTTCCGTTGCCATTATTTCATGGTAAGCCAGGTAATGGCCTGTCTATTCAGATGACAGTTCGGCATGGCCCGGTGACCATTTTAAGTGTAGTGCAGGACGGTCAGGGCAAAGTGAAATTGCTGCTTGCTCAGGGCTCTTGCGTGCCCGGCCCGACTTTGCAGATAGGTAATACAAACAGCAGATATAAATTCAATATATCAGCAAAAGATTTTATTAATAGCTGGTCAATGGCCGGTCCGGCGCATCATTGTGCTATTGGTGTCGGCCACATAGCAGATAAGATCCACAAACTGGCCAGATTGCTCAAAATCGAAAGTATGCAGATTTGCTGATAATAATTCATACTTTGTGCGTATAATTATTGTAATACTAAAATATCCATTAACCGTAAATTAGATAAGGAAATGACAAATGATAAAAAATAATACTTTCTTGTGTAGCGGATTTGTACTATTTCTATTTTCCGTTTTAAGTATCAGCTCAGCAGAATCGCTGGAAAACCTACAGGACCGCTTTATTAATCTGCCTCATGAAGCAAGGTCGCTTACCGGGCCGCTTTTCTGGCTGCATGGTGACGAGAGCAGTGAGTTACTGGAAGAATATGTTGCTAAGGTAGCCCAGGGGGGTAATGGCTGTTTTACCGCCGAATCGCGACCGCATAATGACTGGCTGGGTGAGGGCTGGTATCGCGACCTGGGGATATGCCTGGAGGCGGCCAAAAAAAATAAGCTCAAAATGTGGATCTTCGACGAAAAATGGTGGCCCAGTGGAGAAGTTGGCGGTAAAGTGCCACAGAAGTATGGCAGTAAATATATGCAGACTGAGGCCCTGGAAGTTCAGGGAGGTAAAACCGTTGTTCACCCGGTAAATAGTGACAGGCTTATTGCGGTACTGGCCGGTAAGGTGACTGATAGCCAGAGGGTACAGGGCGATACGCTAATAGATCTTACCGGGAAGGTACAGGACAGCTCTTTTACCTGGCAGGCACCAGATGGATTGTGGCAGATAATGTTCTTTACCTGGGATTATAGCAAAGGGCATCGTATTTTGGTTGATGGTGCCAGTAAGGAAGCAGTCGATTGGCTGATCGCTACAGTATATCAGCCGCATTATGACCATTTTCAAGATGATTTTGGCACGGTTATTCCCGGATTCTTTTATGATGAGCCGGAAACAGAAGGCGATTGGGGTACAGAGGTAATTCCTATGCTCAAGGCTCGGGGCGTAGATTGGAAAAAGGCTTTGGTTGCCTGGAAGTTTGCCCTGACCGATGAACAGCAGGCAGCCGCGCGTTATCAATATCAGGATGCTTTTGCTGAAGCCTGGGGTAAAACCCTTTTTGGCGGTATTACCCGGTGGTGTCATGAGCATAAGGTTCGCTCAATTGGTCATTTCCTTGAGCATAGCGGTCTGTATCTGCATCCTCGTGTTTGTGCCGGTAATATGTTCCAGTTGCAGAAATATTCAGATATGGGGGCAATAGATGCGGTCTTTGCCCAGTTTATAATGGGTGATCGCAATAGAAATGATTATGCCACCTGGCAGACTCCTAAGCTGGGCAGTTCGATCAGTCATGTTTATGGCAAGCCAGACGATATAGCAATGGTTGAGATTTTTGGTGCCCGTGGTCAGGATCTGACCTATCCTGAGATGAAATGGTGGACCAATCATATGCAGGTAAGTGGTATTAACTTTCACATACCCCATTCATTTAATCCTCGTTCGCCGCATGATACAGATTGTCCGCCATATTTTTATAATAACGGTAATGAACCTCGCTGGCCGCTATATCGGGTTTATGCTGACTATACCAGCAGGCTCAGTGCTATGCTTACTGGCGGCAGGCATGTCTGCCCGGTGGCATTGCTTTTTGTGGGCAATAGTGTTCATGTAGGAAAAGCGGTTCGGCCAGAGCAGATAAGTGAGGCTCTGCAAGATTCACTCTATGATTGCGACTGGATGCCATATGATGTATTTGAGAATGATACCCGGATCGCTGCCGGGCGGTTGAACCTTTATAATGAAAAATACCGGGTGCTGATCGTTCCTCCGGTCGAATATATTCCCGCGGCCACTCTGGCAAAAGCCAGGTCTTTCTTCGATAATGGCGGTATTGTTATAGGTTATGACTTTCTGCCCAGTGGTGCAACAGATCTGGATAAAGGTCAGAATGATATAATTGCTTTGAATACGGCTATCTGGGGCGATGCTGCTCCTTCACTGGCTGTATGTAAGGTTAATGCCGCAGGTGGCCGCAGTTATCTGCTGCCGGCCAGTCCCACCGCACAGCAGATCCGGCAGGTTCTCAGTGAAGATGCCAGGCTTGACCCGACCTTAAAGGTACTGGCTGGCACAACTGATGATTGGCTGCATGTTCTGCATCGGGTTAAAGATGACCGTGATGTATTTTTTATCTGTAACCAGAATATTGATGGTGGTGTGCGTAACTTCAAACTGCAAATTACTGCTGATGGTTTCCCGGAGTGCTGGGACCCGATGTCGGCCGAGATAAATACTATTCCATTTACACGCTCTGGCGATAAGGTGGAATTGGTATTGCCTCTGGCACCTTTGCAGACAACTCTGCTGGTATTTGCCCCAGAGCAGCGTCATCTGCCGCAGCTTATCGGTACCGGTTCGGTCAGGCCTGTTGGTTCTCTGGCAATTAAGGCCCTTCCAATGGAGAAGACTGATATCGAGTTAGTTGCAACTGATATTTCACTGGCCGATAGGATTAAAAACTGCTCCTGGTGCTGGTGTGATAATGGCAGTCAGCCGGGTTCATCTGCGCCTGCCGGTACGGTCTGCTTCCGTAAAACATTTACGATTCCTGCTGAATGTGCGGTTGTCAGTGCCGAATTTGTGGGTACGGCCGATAATGCTATGGCGTTGTATGTTAATGGCAAGGCTGTAGCTGTAGATGATAGTTCTTTGGCTGATTGGCGTAAATTGTCGCAGTTGGATATATCTGACGCTTTGGTACCCGGCGTTAACACAATTGCTATCTCAGTTGAAAATACCACTAATGAGCCCAGTCCAGCCGGGCTGATCGGTAATTTTATTTTAGCATTTGATAATGGTTCAATACAGACAGTTGCAGTTGATTCTAGCTGGAAGGCAACAAGTCACAGGCAGGCTAGCTGGCATACTGTTGGCTTTGATGATTCGAGCTGGCAGGAGGCACTTGCTTTTGCTGTTTATGGAAATAGCCCCTGGGGCCGCCTTGATAATCGCAATCTTACTGTCAGTCCTGTTGAAAAAGCAACGGTTTATAATGGCGAATTTGATTGTCCAACTGCTATAGCTGCTGGCGAAAAGCGTGTTGTTTTGCAGATGGCAGGTATTGCCCCGGAAGCTGCCGCCCGAATTACAGTTAATGGCATTTATATTGGCGGCTGTATCGGAGAGCCCCTCCGTAAGGATATATCCCAATTTGTCACACCCGGCATAAATACCGTCCGTATCGAGCCATTTACACCAGATACCATTAGTATAGATCTATACCCTTCTGCTTCTGATTGATTTTGACAGTGGTTCTGAAGAGTAATGTAGAACATTTACAACCCTTCGTGTAACCGTGGACAGTGATAACTTATTGACCTGCTAAACGATTTGCGGACATAACACCTTTTTTGTTATGTCCGCATTTTTTTTATAGCAGCTTAACAAATTGTAATGTTTGCAAGGATGGTCGGCTGAAACTTGGAAGGCGTACTTTTTCTGTGTTGTTGTGAACAATATTCAGCAGTGTCTGTTAATTTACAAAAAATCTTTTTTTTTGTTAACAAATCATCTTTTGGCTCGTCTTATATGTGGAGAAGTTAAAAAAAAGGCTTTTTCTGACCAAGGTGGTTACTTATAATAGAATAGATTATATATTTTTTATTATCTGGTTCCGGAACCGATAAATTATTCAGTAATAACAGTGTACAGCTTTTAAGCTGAAGGATGCCATGAACAAGGCTTTGTCCATAGAATTGATGCTAACCCTGCCTGAGACTGCGGAAGTTGCCGCTGACCAGCGTTGGGTATTGACTGCGATGGCAAAGCATGGGCAGATATTGGTCCAGGTTCTCTGGCGGGTATTAGGCAATGAAAGCGATGTTTGTGATGCCTATCAAGAGACATTTCTCAAGCTGGCAGGTATAAATTCAGTTCCGGAAAAAGCCAAAGTCAGAGCTTATTTACTGAGAACCGGGACGAATGCTGCAATTGACATTCTTCGTAAGCGGCGAAATAGTAAGAAGTTAAGTGATGAATTGCAGCGGTTCAAGCCAGAGAGCTATACTGTGCAGGATTCTGATCTTGACATGCAGTATCTTCTGGATCAGCTAAGGCAAAGCCTTGTCATGCTGCCAGATAGTTTGCAGCAGGTGGTAATGCTCAGAGATTTAGGAGAGATGACATATAGTCAGGTAGCGGAAGTTCTGGGGATAACAGTTGAATCAGCAAGGGTTTATCGACGCAGAGCGATAATAATGCTCGCAGAGATAATGGAAGACTAATGCGTAGCCTTGTTTCGACAGGCAGGTAAGAAAATGTTCAGGTTAATTAAGACAATTTGGGAACGCTCAGGCCATTATTCAGGTGATCTGCCTGATCTGCCGCTTGACTGCACCGGCACACGAGGCGGGCGGCGAGTTATGCTGGCTCTGGAGCTTATCAAGAGTCAGAGACGCAGCGTTGACCTGGATGCCCGGGCTAATCAGGGTTTTATTGAGAATTTCCGGCAGAAGTTACGCCTGACCGCTCAGGCACGCAAGCTCTGTGCTTTGCGTCGTGACCTGCCGCTCTGGCAGCGGGCCTGTCATTATAATGCCT
>JAFGDI010000347.1 GCA_016932145.1 Sedimentisphaerales bacterium | reverse complement strand
TCAGGGCGCTTTGTGCTTTAAATAATACGCCAGTCATGCTAGACTTTCTCCTGAGTAAATAATCTGTATATATAGTACTGATACCATCAGGATTATAGGCCTTCCGCGACTGGTCTGTCCTGATCAAATAGTTATTTCCAAAATAAGGAGAGAAATAGTGCGCACCTATCCCCAGGAATTAGTTAAGTACTTTTTAATTATAGGCTTATCTATCATAGCAGTAACCAGCCTGCATGCGGTAACCATACCAGTTCCGCCCCTGCCCAATCCGCCGGGGCAGGTTCAGCCTGAGTTTGCGATTATAGGACCAGATTTCACCTTTGACAGCAAACCGGCCGTACTGATGTCCGGTTCGATACACTATGCCAGAGTTCCCCGCCCTTACTGGCGTGACCGCATGAAGAAGGCCAGAGCTATGGGCCTGAACTGCGTTGATACCTATATGTTCTGGAATGCCCATGAGAGAACGCCGGGCAATTTCGACTTCACCGGCATACTCGATGTTGCTGAGTTTGTCCGCACAGCGCAGGAAGAAGGACTCTGGGTAATACTCAGGCCCAGCCCCTATATTTGTGCTGAATGGAATCTCGGCGGTATTCCCGCCTGGCTGCTCAAGGACCCGGCGACTATGATCCGCACTAACGACCCCACCTTCCTGAATGCTACCAGAAGATATATGATGGAAGTGGGCAAACAGCTCGCAGACTTGCAGATAACCAAAGGCGGTCCGATCATTCTCGTCCAGATCGAAAATGAATACGGCCAGTTTGGCCGGGCGGGCAATGCCGATGACATAGCCTATAATCGCGAAATATATCAGCAGGTAGTCGATGCCGGTTTTGAAGTGCCGCTAATGCGCTGCGACTGGGCCATTAAAGAAACGGTTATGACCGCTCATATAGACGGCGTCTGGCCGACCATGAATTTCGGCAGCGGAGCCCAGGCAGCCTTTACCGAATTCCAGAAGTTCTTCCCCGGCTATCCGCAGATGTGCGGTGAATACTGGATCGGCTGGTTTGACCACTGGGGTGCAAAACACAGCGTTACCGAAGCGGAACGACATGTTCGTGATATCGAATGGATGCTCAATAATAATACCTCATTTAATATGTACATGCTGCACGGAGGCACAAACTTTGCCTTCTGGTCAGGTGCTAACTGGTCAGGCAAGTATGAACCCGACACAACCAGCTATGACTATTCTTCGGCTCTGGATGAAACGGGCAGAACCACAGCTAAATTCTTCAAGTTCCGGGACGCGATCGCTAAATACCTGCCCGCTGACTATATAATACCGGAAGCCCCGGCCCAGATAGCGCGTATTGAAATACCTGAGTTCACACTCACAGAAATTGCCGGCTTTGACCAGCTCCGGGGCAAACCGTTCGAGACTGAAAAACCAGTTCATCTGGAAGCTCTGGATCAGCTTCAGGGACTGGCGATCTTTTCGACCACCTTTGATAATCCAGCTGCGGGTAAAGCCTCGCTGGTCTTTTCGGAGCTAAAAGATCGGGCCATAATAATCATTAACGGCCAAAGACAAGCTACCCTCGACCGGATCAAGAATGAAAAGTATGCCCAACTGACATTACCGGCCGGGCAGGTCAAAATGGACATATTACTGGAGAACATGGGCCATATAAACTATTCCCGTATGATGATAACCGACCGCAAGGGTATTGGCATCGTAACACTTAACGGCCGGGAACTGACCAACTGGCAGATATACAGTTTCCCTCTGGAAGACATAAGCTCTCTGAAGTTTGGACCGGCCGCCGAGGCTAAGATCGACCCAGCCCTGCCGGTATTCTATCGGGGCGAGTTCAGCGTTGAACAGCTCGGCGATACCCTGCTGGACATGAGCAGTTGGGGCAAAGGTCTGGTCTGGGTTAACGGTATAAACCTGGGCAGATACTGGCAAATCGGCCCGCAATACACCCTGTTTATGCCTGGCTGCTGGCTCAAGACTGGCAAAAATGAGATAGTGGTCATGGACATAGAGCCAACCGGCAAGACGGACATTCGGGGAGTAACCGAACCGATCTATGGCCTGAAACTGGATGCTAATCTGAAATATCACCGCCAGAGCGATGAGCAGATAATACTGCAAACTCAGGACCTTATCGCCCAGGGTTCATTCACCGCCGGCGATCTGATAACTGAAGTGACACTGCCTGAAAGTGTAACAGCCCGTTATCTCTGTCTGGAATCACTCAACGCCTTTGACAACAGCTCTTATGCCACCTGTGCCGAACTGCATCTGCTGGACAAAACCGGAAATCGTATAGACCGGAGCAACTGGCAGGTAATTTATGCCGATAGTGAAGAGCTTATCGGTGAAGCCGCCGGTGCTAATAACATTATCGACAATCAGCCGGTAACTTTCTGGCACACCCAATGGAAAGATGGCGGACCTCAACACCCCCACCATATCGTACTGGACCTGGGCGAAAACATTGAATTCCAGACAATTCAATATCTGCCTCGTGCCGGCAATAATCCCGGCAAGATAAAAGACTTCAGGTTCTATGCCAGTAAAACCAAATTTACCGGTTTGAAATGATCCAGATACCCGGCTGCAAAAGCAGGCATAATAACTCAACATAAAAGCTCCTGTCAGTCAACTCTGGCAGGGGCTTTTTCATTATCATTAACTCAGTAGCTTGCGTAAGGTTGACAGCAGAGTTGATGGATGCTCGAAATACCTTGCCCCCAGCCGGAGATGTACGGTACGCTGATCCGGTATGCGCAGGCTGCCGGCTACAGGGTCACGAAACAGAGTGGCAACATGTGCCTGCGGTCCGAGTTTAAATATAATATCCGGGTCCTTCTGGATAATACATTCTATATGCTTTTCTGAAGCCCTGATCCTGATCTCGTGTATCTGCAACAGATATTCCACCTGGTCAGGCAGATTACCAAACTGATCTTTAATATCATTCCTGAGCAATTCAACATCAGCCTGCGCACTGCATGTTACCATACGGCGGTATATCTCCATGCGATGCTGTTCAGAGGGAATATAGCTACGCGGAATATTATTACTGATATTTATCTCCATGAGGGTATTGGCAATAATCGGCTCAGGCTCACCTTTGAGCTTGCGGATCGCCGAGGCCAGTAAGCGGCAATACAATTCATAGCCAACTGAGTCAATAAATCCACTCTGTTCAAAACCCAGAATATTTCCTGCACCCCTGATCTCCAGATCACGCATGGCAATACGGAAACCGCTGCCCAGCGAGGAATATTCTTCTATAGCCTTAAGCCGTTTAACTGCGATCGGGTTGAGTTTGCGTTTACGCGGCAAGAGCATATAGGCATAGGCCTTGTGCTTATAGCGACCTACCCGGCCGCGTAACTGATGCAGTTCGGCCAGGCCAAACCGGTCAGCCTCATCGATGATTATAGTATTAGCTCGCGGTATATCTATACCCGATTCGATAATAGTGGTACTGACCAGCACATCGGCTTTATAGTCGATGAAGTCTGATATCTTCTTTTCCAGCTCCGATTTGGGCATCTGACCATGAGCGAAAATAACTCTGGCCTGAGGGACAAGGCATTTAACATGAGCGGCAAACGAAGCGATCGACTGCACCCGATTATGCAAAAAGAATACCTGCCCTTCCCGGCTCAGCTCACGCATGATCGCCTCTGTTACCAGTTTGTCACTGGGCGGTATAACCGCAGTAGAAATACTGCGACGATCGAGCGGCGGAGTAGTAAGACTGGATATATCGCGAATACCAAGCAAGGTTGAGTGCATAGTACGCGGTAAAGGCGTCGCTGTCATAGTCAGTATATCAACTGTCTTACGAATAGATTTTAGCTTCTCTTTATGAGCCACACCAAATCGCTGCTCTTCATCTATGATTACCAGACCCAGGTCTTTGAACTTTACATCATCGCTGAGTATGCGGTGGGTTCCTATAAGTATGTCCAGGCGGCCGTCAGCAGCAGCATTCAAAATGCGTTTCACCTCATTGCCAGTTCGGAAACGACTGATACACTCTACCGATACGGGAAAATCGCTCATGCGTTCTTTAAATGAACGATAATGCTGATCGGCCAGAATAGTTGTCGGTACTAAAACCGCTACCTGCTTGCCAAAGGTTGCCGCCTTGAATGCGGCCCGGATCGCCAGCTCTGTTTTGCCATAACCCACATCGCCACAGAGTAAGCGGTCCATAGGACGGGGCTTTTGCATATCAGCTTTTATCTCGGCACTTATCTTGACCTGATCTTCGGTAGGCTGATAGGGAAATGCCGCTTCAAATTCCTTCTGCCAGTGGTCATCCTGCGGATAACGAATACCCGGCATAATATTGCGATAAGCCTGAAGGTCGATCAGGCCCGATGCCATATCTTCAACCGCCTTACTGACCTTATCTTTCTGATTCTGCCAGGTGCGCCCGCCTATCTTTGACAGCTTTGCCTCTTTACTGCCGCTGGCGACATATTTATGCACCAGATCTATCTTACCGGCGGGCAAATGGATGACCATCTGGTCGGCGAATTCCAGAGCCAGAAATTCTTCTTCACGGCCATTTTTGGTCATGAGCTTCATGCCGCGATATTTACCTATGCCGTGTGAGAAATGGACTATCAGCTCACCTTCCACCAGATCGTTAAACGACTCTATTGCCTGGGTCTGTCGCAAGGCATTTAACTTTCGCCTCACCTGCCGCACGCCAAATAGCTCATGATGACCTGCGACAATAATATCATGATCAGGCAGAGAAAAACCCTCGGCCAGCACGCCAATAGCCAGAGACAGATTTTCGGGCAAATCTATGCCTTTATGAACATGCTTCTGGCCGGTTTCCGGGTCGGTGCTTTCTCGATTACACTCTATATTCTCTTTCGTGCGCAACTGCTGAGCCGGATTATCACAGAGGATAAACACTTTCTTATTCTGTAACCGGGCCTCATCGGTCAGGTCATCAATAGCATCAAGACCACGACCATGATAATCATGAATACTGCGGGCATTTATATTATACGACTGCTCACATAGATCATGGGCGAAACGATTAATATATACCCGGTCGAAATTCTGTACCTTCTTTATAATCTCATCAACAGTCCAGAGCGAATCTGGCTGCCAGGCTCGGTCACGAAATATACGGGCGATCTCGATAAGCTCTGTAATTTCTTCTATAACTACGATAGTATTATCGGGCAAATAGTCCAGAAGAGTTGCCTGTGCTGCAATATTATCATCACTGCGACAATCGGGCAAAGTTATCAGGTCTATCTTCTGAACCGACCGGCGCGTGTCCATATCAAAATAGCGGACCGACTCTACTTCATCTCCGAAATATTCGATACGGACAGGCATTTCATTGCCAGGCGGGAAAACATCTACTATGCCACCGCGACAGGCAAAATCGCCCAGCGTGTCAATATCTTCACATCGTTGATACCCGGCATCAACCAGCCAATCAACCAGCTTGTCCATTGGTACTGCCAGAGGGTCATCTATCGATATGGTAACGGACCTCTTTTTCAGGTCTGACGGTGCTGGTGCCGGCTGCATAACCGCTGCAATCGAAGCAGATACCAGCAGCGGGCTATTACCTCTGTAACCTGCTAATTTCCGCCATAATTTGAGCCGTTCGCCGGCTATCTCGCCTACTGGATTTATAGGACCTGCCGCCAGTTCTGAGGCCGGGAGTATATCTACCGACTGACCGCTGAATGTCTCAAGATCATCCTGGGCCTTGTCGGCCATATCAATATGGCCAGTGAGATACAAAACCGGCCTGGCCGTAGCAGAATTCACCGCCGTGGCTGCTAATCGGCCAAAGCTACCCCATGAACCATACAACTCGGCCGACTTGCTCTTTGCCGGGCCTGCCAGATACCGCAATAAAGACCCTAACGCCTGACCAGGATCGCTACTAATTGTCTCACGCAGCACAGCGGCGTAGTTATTTGTTCTCATTACTTATTATTCAACGCAAAAAGTCAAATTTCCACCTTTTTTTGCTCCAACCAGCATTTCTTTATTCATCTTTGTCATGATTGAGCCAGCGATACTCGATCATATTCAAGTCTTGATAACCCAGGTCAAGAGCTTCGGCGGTTATAAGGTGCTGAGCCTCTAAGAAGACCGGGGTATCTGCCGGCAGATCATTTTCCTTACGCTGGCGAGATAGCAGTTCAACTGTGATCCTGTCCAATGATACCGGGTCATTACTGAATAATAAAGTGCCATTTTCACTCACGAATTGCTGTTTTACATCAGGGCCGCCATAAAACAAAGATCGCAAATTATTTACGATCGTTAAGCGTATTTTCCCGCGTATTTCCGGCAATTGATATATCTCTGCGACAAAAGGGTCTCCATGAGACAGATAATATTTACCCGGGTGTTTTACCGCAGAATAGGCCATATCGGCAATGGCACCGCGTATGCCGGTTATATTATCATCCATTGCCGAAGGTATATGAATTATAGCCGTAACCTGTGACAGCCAGGTGGCCAGATACTCTTTTTCAGAACCAAGATAGACCGGCTCTGACTGCCAGCCGTATTTCCAGGGCATTGTCCCCTGAGCCTCCTCCGGCATCTTCTCCAGACCTATTACCATTATCTGCTCGGGCTTAAAGTCCAGCGAATAAAGTATGCGAAGCAAAACGGCACAAACCTCGGTATTGGTCGCCAAATGACGGCCGCCCTCCGGACAAAACTTAATTCCAATTACATCATCTTTGTGCAGGATAGACTGCCAGGCCTGAGCCGAATTGTTTATGCCGGTGATCTTCTTAACGCCTGTATTGAGTATCTTTCTCAGACTGGGCTGATGGATCTTGGGGCCACGAATGACAAACTCGCCAAAAATATCATAAACGAAACTTCTCTGCTGACCTAACGGATCATCGATCGCCCGACGGTACTTGATCTGGCCATAGCAACTTAAAACAGCCATACACAGGGTCAGTATTATCATAAGGCCAACAAACTTATTTTTTTTACTATTACACACAACTACATATATCGGCTATAGTTCTGAAATTATTGAGATTTGGCCATTTATCTTTAAATGAACGAAATTATTTTAAATTTGGTTTGATATTCATTTCTCACACCATAAAATACACACTTAAATTGTCAAATCTTGTTATCACAGATTAGAATATGGATTATGGAAAAAACACAAAAACTACTACTGTCAATAGTATCTCCCGCTTTTAATGAGCAAGATAATATAAGGTCACTGGTTAACGAAATAGAAAATGCATGTAAAGACCTGAATGGGAGATTTGAAATAGTCATTGCTAATGACTGTTCCACAGATAACACTCTGACGGTATTAAAAGAACTGCAAGAATCACATAAGAACTTGAGGGTAATAGACTTAAGCAAGAGAACAGGTCAAACCGCTGCTCTGGATGCCGCAATAAGACATTCGCGTGGTAAATATATAGCCATGCTGGACGCTGACCTGCAAAATGACCCGGCAGAAATACCGCGAATGCTGGAATTAGTCATATCTGGTCAGTGTGACATGGTCAATGGCTGGCGTAAAGACCGAAACGACCCCTGGCTCAGGCTTATCTCTACCAGGGTTGCCAATGGCGTTCGGAACTGGCTGACTCACGAAAATATTCACGATTCTGCCTGCGGCCTGAAAGTGTTCAGACGCGAATGTATGGATAATATAAAATTATTCACCGGTATGCATCGTTTTTTGCCAACTTTGGTAAAGATGCAGGGCTATACGGTCAATGAGATACCAGTCAATCATCGGCGAAGAACTGCCGGGGTGGCAAAATATGGATTATGGAACAGAATATTTAAAGCATTCAGAGACTGCTTTGCTATCAGATGGATGCAAAGCAGAAATTTCTCTTACGATGCTACTGAGGTCTGTATAAATACTGAATCTGAATAAACAGTGAAAGCCACAATAATGGAACAATATCTGAAAGAAATGTTGACCAAATGCGATGCCTGGCTCATTTTGGGGGCCATAGCACAAACCTGCTTTTTCCTGAGATTCCTGGTCCAGTGGCTGGTCTCTGAAGTAAAAAAACAAAGCGTAGTGCCTGTAGCATTCTGGTATCTCAGTATGATAGGCAGTACCGGACTGCTCATATATTCAGTAGGCAGAAAAGACCCTATATTCATACTGGGGCATCTTTTCAATAATATAGTATATATCCGCAACCTTATGCTCATATCTAAAAACAACCGTAATAACACTTCAATTGCTTCTGAGTAAAAGAAATCTGCCGTTTTCTCTATAGATAAAATCAAGAACAATAGCATAAGACATACTGCCTGTCTGGACTTCCAGAGCCAGTGCCTGATAATCGCCTTCACGAATGAGAAGATATTCCGGCCGCTCTGCCAAAATTGCCTCTGCTGCAATATAGTGATATTTTTGGCTGTCGAGATAAAACACAAATGGCTGATAGCCGGGATTGCAGATATAAAGTTGCTTATCATCGGGAATGACATTTTCTATAGCATCAGCCGTTTCGCGACGACTATAAGGGTCAAGGTCAATAAGCGTACTGGCCGAAGTATATATATTAACCCCCATAGCGATCAATATAGCTGTGAGCAAGACCAACTCTGTTTTAGCCCGTCTGAACAGCTTACCCCTTAATATTATAATCGATAATAAAACTACAAAGAACAGGGTAGTCAGCGATATAAAATTATAACCATACCTGAATGCCACAGCGGCCGCAGTTGCCGGGCTGGCATAAAGCAAAAGAGTTAATAATCCACTCCAGTATTTATCGGCCGACTCTAATGCTTTATTATAATATAAAGCCCACGCTAAAAGCAGCATAGCCAGAGGAACAGTCGGCATAGAATATCTGGTCATTGTACCGGGGAAGGCATTATGAACAATAAGTGCTATTACCAGAGCAGTACGAAGGCCAAAATAAAACTGCAAATGTTCGCCGGGAATATTAACAATATATTTCTTCTGCCAGCAACAAGGCAAAAGCAAAAGCCAGGGCAGAAATATTCTGGGTGATAATATCGCTGTCTCAAACCAATTACCCCAATCTATCTCTTCGGGCATGACTCTGCCCCCCATCTGTTGTTTTGCCGTCCGAGCCAGTTTATCGGCCATACCGCTATTATCTACTGCCTGATACCAGCTATAAAGTGCTGCCAGAGAAAAGAGCAAAAAGAACAAATGTGACCATGAGATTATATATTTTCTGTCTTTAGTATGAATATATACACCAAGCAGCAGACAATAAAAAGGCAGATAGGCCACCGGCCCTTTCATCAGCAATGCTACTGACATTGCTAACGCCGGCACTGAAAACGACAGTAGCGGTGACCGACTATCAATTACACAAAATAACCACCAAAAACAGGTCAGACCAGTTAATGACAGCAAGAGACCTTCAATCTCTATTACCCGACCTTTTTCTATAGTAGTAAAACAAGTGAGAAATAGTATGGCAGCCAGAAATCGTAATAACAAAGGCAATGAAGTGGGCGTAATGATGAGTACCAAAGCTAAAATCAAGACAAATATGGCAGCGGGCAGACGAACTGAAAATTCCGACACACTACCACATAACCGCACTGACATCGCTACCAGCCAGTTTGTCATGGGGGGCTTGTTAAAATATGGTTCACCGCCAATATGCGGTATCAGCCAATTACCGGTCTGTAACATCTGAATGCCCGGCATAGCCCTGCGACCCTCTTCACCCTTGAGCTCAGCATGACCCAGCGACGGTATATATAAAACAAACCACAACAGTAAAATACTTAATACAAATTTACCAGAACTTACACCACTCATTTAATCTACCTGCACTAAAAGCAAAAGGCAGGATATTACTCCTGCCTTTTGTTTATTCTTATTGTTAAATTGCCTGCACCCTCAACTTATTGAGCATTTGCTGCATCAATAGCCTTTGCTGCTTCTTCTGCACGATCACTGGCAGACTTAACACTATCAGCTACAGCCTGACCAACTACCGGCCTGGTATCAGCTACCGGCAAAACGGCAGGAACCGGCTCAGATTCAATATGGTTAGGTGATACAAATATGCTCTTGGCGGGCATAATGTAAATTTCAACTCTGCGGTTCTTTTCATTACCGCGATTACCCGGGGCATTAGCGGCTACCGGACGATGTTCACCAAAACCTGCTACTATCATACGCTTTTCACTCACACCGCCAGAGGCCAGTATCTTCTCTACAGAGATAGCACGATGAGCTGACAGATGCCAGTTAGTAGGATGCTTAACGCGAGTTTCCGGCTTCAAGATAGCAATATCATCGGTATGGCCAACGATAGCGATATCAAATGCCTGGGCATCCTGACTGTTAATGATCTTACTGAAGTTCATCAGGGCTTCACGAGCGGCCGCCTGAACAGAATCTTCACCCTTATCAAAGGTAAGGTCACTCTTGAGTTTTACCATGCCGGTCTTTTCATCAAAGTCAACCATATCTGAACTATCGGCCCAGGCAGACAATGCTGTTGACAGACTAACTGGCAATGCGTTCTGACCGACCATATTAGCCAGATCGTTGATCGTCTTTTGCTGATCTTCATTCTGACCTAAAAGCAAATTAACCTTTTTCTGGTTAGCATCGGCCAGAGTACGAAGTACATCATTTTCTGACTGACATTTCTCAACATTTCTCCGCCAGATATCCTGTTCTGACTCCAGAGTGTTTATTCTCTCTTTGAGAACATCATTTCTCCGGGCACAATCTTCGTATTCATTCCGAGAGATACAACCACTCAAAGTGGCTATGGTCAGCAGACCGGCGGTTATCGACATTAAGGCTCTGAATTTCATCGTAATAATCCTTTCGTGAGGTTTTATATCTTTTACCGAATTAAAATTCGGTTTTTTTCAAATTTAAGCTTTAACTCTGCTTTATTTTTTCTTCTTGATCTTCTTGGCCTTTACCTTGCTCTCTTTGGCTTTGGAAGGCTTCTTTTCAGCCTTTTCCTTTTTCGCCCCTGACGGCCTGCTACTGCTGTTACCAGCCAGGAAAAAGCCATACAAGGCGATAAGCACAACAACAGCCCCTGCACCAATAGAGACATAAAGCATATTATCATTAACAGCCTTGAGATATGATGGCTGAATACCAGTTACATAAACTGAGGCGTTTATAACAAAATAGAAAAGCATAATAAAGGCTACTACGAGCATAAAGCCAAAAACGCCACTGGTCGGGTCATATATCTGAGGGCCACGCATCACCATAACGGGAGCTGCAACATTATCAGAAGCAGCAGAAACAGATTCCTGATAACTGCTGACACTACTTGCCTCTTCTGGCTCATCTTCATCTGCTGCTGCCTGCAACACTGGTGCATCATCGGCATCACCCAGATCATCTGAAGAATAAATATCTTTGAGTATGTCTGCACCCAGACTGGTATCGTCAGCTTCACGCGACAGATCGAGCAAACCACTGCCACTACTGCTTGGGTCTATTGATATCTCATCATCTTCAATAGCAAAGGGAGAAGATATCTTGGTCTGTGCCAGCGGGTCAACATCCATATCCATCTCGGTATCTTCCAGGGCGTCTATGCCGTGACTGGTCACTACCGTATCATCTTTATCATTGGAAAGCGGTGCATCTTCCATATCTATCTGATCGGCCAGACCAACCGAATCGTCATTTGAATCTTTAAGACCATAGCCACTACCAGAAGAGGCCAGACCTATCGAACTGCCGGCAAGCATATTATCATCGTCCAGACCGGCAAGCATGTCATCATTGGCATTAAGAGCAAGAGGCGAATCGTCAACAGCACTATCATCAGAGAAAGAATCACCCGCACTACTGGCTGAAGGTGCCAGACCAATCGAACTGCCATCCAGATCTAACGGCATATCATCAAAACTGTTTTCATCGTTCAGCGGCAAAGCTCCGGAATCTGAAGATGACAGAGCTGATGATGATGCCAGAGAGTCAACTTCGTCAACCTTGAACAACACTTTCATGCCGTCACGGAACTCACGCAACATACCTTCTTTGACGAACTCTTTTATCTTTTCGCCGGTACAGCCGAGCTTTTCTTGTACTTCTTCTATGGAGTAGAACATTTTGGCCATTTTTTATGGTCCTCCGTGCCGGTGCTTGTCCGGCATAGCAGAATATATGCTTAAGTTAACTTCAGGCCAG
>JAFGDI010000346.1 GCA_016932145.1 Sedimentisphaerales bacterium | reverse complement strand
TGAGGTTCTACTGCTGGCTCACTGCCTGAGAATAGGCGAAAAACCACCAGACCCAGCATAAAACCAAAAATACCAGACAAACCAATAGCCAGATTTTGTAAATTGCTTAAAGAGCGAGTTTTTTTGATATCAGCTACTTTATGACTTAATTTGAGCTTTTTTGTTCCTGACCAGACAGATAATTCATCAGATATATCAGTTGTAAATGGGGAAAACCCTGTTTCGCCGATCCCATTATTGTCAGGCAGAAACTGCTCCACAAAAGCAATTTCACTATTCAAATCAGCCAGTTCCACCTTTAATAAGTCTAGTTTGTAACGAGAAAAGTCATAATTCTCTCTGGCTCTGGCTATATCAGCAACATTATCATCGTTTTGGCTTTTTGGTATAGAATCGCTACTGTCTGCCTGATCAAGCTCTGCCAGCAATTGCTGCCTTTCCCTAAAGAGATCATCTCGCTGAAAGTCTATCTGCTCCAATAGCAAATTATCTTTGCAATATGCTGCCTGTTTATCCAATTCCTGCTGCCTGGCCTGTAACTTTTCCAGTAAGTTATAAATATCTTCAGGCTTTTTTACCGTTACTGACGGTTTCTCTGTTGCTGACTGCAATGGTGCATATTGCACCAGATTTCGGGTTTGTACTGCCAGCAATTCCTGCTCACAGGCATTAATCTCCATGAGTAAGTCAACCTGACGCTGCTGAAGAGTGGTAAGTTTGTTCTTATTGCCTTCCAGCCATTTATTCAGCCTGCTCTCAGCAGAATCTTTTTGCAATAATTCACCCGGCAAAACAATATCAGCCTTTACGCAATCACTGATAAAACCCTTAAACTCCGTCTCATATTCTGTGTCCATATTGTCTATCGCATCTTCGGTACAGGACACTTTTAAGGTCAGAACAAACTTATCCAGATCATAATCTGCCGACAGATCACGAGCTATCGATGGATGGTGACTATAGGCCAGAGACCTGAATCTGATATAATTCAATTCAAGAAAATCCCTTACTTGCCAGCTTAAAACATTGTTATCGGGACAAATGTAGTTCAGATCCTGTGACCAGGTTACCTGCATTGGCAAATATGCCATAGCCAGACGCCAGGCCGGCAATGCAAATACGGCCGAAAATATCACTGCCATAAACAGACATGGTAATAAAACCGGCTTATTATACCCTTGTTCTCTTTGCTTTTGCATTTTTCTCAGACAGACATCTCCAATTATCTTTTCATTACCCTCTGACAGAGCCGAAGTTACTTCTTTCTGGCTAATTATAACCAATATTTTACCATAAAAATCTGAAATATCTACAAAAGTCCAATAATCAATTATACATCAATTACAAAACCAATACCACATACAACCTAAGTACCTTATATACAACAACTTATGATCAATACAGATATTTTCTGTACTTTTTTATAATACCAGTTTTAACTATAAGGCCCATTATGCCGAATTTAGTGATGTTAAGTGATTTGTCAGAACTGACACAAAATTTACGCGAGGAAAACAAAATGGCTATGAATTTTGACCCGGAATATATCAGAAAACTTATTCTCGAAGCTAATCAGCTTCTGACCAATGACAATATTGATCAGAAATCCAGATCAACCCTGCAAAAATGCCTTTTCAGCATTCAGGCTGATGATCGGACCTTTTCAGTCTGCGGCAATGTAACAGATGAAAACGAATAAACAGAATTACTCATAATAATTCCCTTAGGATAGCAACTTATTTGCTATCCTTTTTTTTTGCACACACCTTTCTAAGCCAGTAAAGCGATACTCTTAACAAAAGAAAAGCAGAGCTAATGTGCCTTTTTATGTATTATTTATTGAATATTTACTCTCGGAAATTAAGCAATACACTACCCTTGCTATATTTACATAAAAATATTATCATTATTCTTGTAACCTTAGCCTGAATTACCTGTAATAAAATATGGTAACAGGAAACTGGTAAACAATTATGTTTAAAAAATAACGAGCAAAAAACTCATAATAATATTATTAACACTTCTGCCCGGAACTGAACTGCTATGTAGGGTGGTCTGTCAGGCAGAACTGGCACTTTTATATGAGGAAGATTGACGATCAAGGCGAGTTGGTCGGGAGATTGTCATTCTTGGATAGATGCCTTCAACAATTGAAAAAACTACTGAGTTATTGAAAAAAAGCGATCAGGAATTGGCCTTTGAAGCCGCCGGTGGGTCTCGCGGTTCGTATGATGAACTGGTAAACAGATATAGTCAGAGAATATTTAAGTTCGTATATGTAAAAACAAAAAATATTGAATGTACCGAAGATATAGTTCAGGATACCTTTATCCGGGCCTGGCTTAATCTGGAAAAATATGATCCCAAATACTGTTTTTCCACCTGGCTATATACAATAGCTATACGCCTGACCCAGAATCATTATAGGAAGAAAAAGGCTTTTACCGTTGAAGATGAAATACTCGACAGTCATCATCGGTCTGTTTCCTGGCCAATTGACGATATGATCAGAAAAGAACAATCTGATATACTCTGGCAAAAAGCAGCCAGGCTCAAGCCGGAACACTACAATATGCTCTGGCTGAAATATGTTGAACAACAAACAATAGAGGAGATAGCCCTCACTACCGGCAAAAGCCAGGTAAGCGTTAAAGTAATACTTCATCGTGCCAGGAATAAACTTGCAACAATGTTGTAAAACTCAGGAATAATTTATGTTATGCTTAATATTCAAATATAAAATATCAAAAGCCGTTAATAAAGGCTTTGAACTGGACAGCAAAACACTCCGGCATATATCTGCGTGTCGGAGCTGTCATGACCATTATAATAAACTGGTGAAACTTGGTTCAGCCTTGTCGCAAATGCCCGGCATTGGCCTTGATAATTATGATTTCAATTTACTCAACCAAAAAATATACCACAGGTTAGATAAAACTAACACCCCTATTTCACTGCCTGCCCGAAACAGGAGCTTGTTCTCTGACAATTATGCCCTGGCCGCCACCATACTTTTAGCCACTTCTTTGGCCATTGTTTTTTTGGCCTCTGATACTAATAATCAAACTCCTTACATACACCAGAATAAGCCTACTGATATGAGTGCCACTAATAACCAGCATTCACTTAAGCAAAACGATATACTCATTGCCAGCAGTCCGCAAATAGCCCTGCTGTATCAGCTTTCTGCCTTGCAATATGACAAACTTGCAGACATGTCATATAAGAAACAATATGAACGCTCCAAAGAAGTTTATGCCCGTACCAGTGAAATCACTGAAAAGTCAACAGTGATTATTTCAGCTCTGGCCCAGAGCAGCTTCTATTTCCTCCGCCCCTTCTGATATAATAACACAGCCTTCTGACCCATTTTTCAGGATCAAAAGGCTGTATCGATTATATCTGTGTGCCATTTTCTCAATACTGATATTACTTGACCAGTTTGTAAACAAAACTGTCAACCAGTGCCTGCCAGGATGCATCTATAATATTTTCCGAAACACCAACAGTACCCCAGCGAGACTCATTATCCTTTGATTCTACTACCACACAAACCCTGGCAGCAGAAGCCTCCCGCGAATTTACTACCCGAACCTTATAATCAACCAATTGCATTTCCTTGAGCTTAGGATAATGCCCCAATAATGTCTGACGCAAAGCAGCATCAAGAGCATTTACCGGGCCATCGCCTTCAGCAACCCGATGTTCAACCTTACCGTTTACGGTTAACTTGACTGTTGCCTCTGATATTACCTTATCAGTTGGTCCTTCTTTCTGGGTAATGGCTCGATAGTGGATCAGATCAAAGAATTTGTCCTCTTTGCCCAGATTCTTGCGAATGATAAGGTCCAGACTGGCATCGGCCTTCTCAAACTGATAGCCTTCGTTTTCCATATCCTGTACCTGCTGGAGAATTCGCCTGACCACAGTTTTATCTTCCATATTGGCTAATTGCTGGCTGCGGGCCAGCAGATTAGAAGCACCCGAAAGCTCACTGACAATTATCTTACGGGTATTGCCCACCATTTCGGGAGCTATATGCTCATAGCAGCGAGCAGATTTCTGTACGGCATGAACATGCATTCCCCCTTTATGGGCAAAACTTGAAGGGCCGACAAAAGGCTGATTGAGCGGCAGATTAATATTGGCAGTATCATAAACAAAACGAGACACTTCGGTAATTCTTGACAAAGATGACTTTTGCAATACCGTCTTACCCATCTTAAAAGATAAGTTAGGTATTATTGCACAAAGATCAGCATTACCACAGCGTTCACCAATACCATTGATCGTGCCCTGCACCTGCACCGCTCCGGCCCTGACCGCTGTAAGTGAATTGGCAATAGCCAGTCCGCAATCGTTATGGGTGTGAATACCGATCTGCACACCAAGAGCCTTATGAACCTGCCCAACTATATCTTCTATCTCATGAGACATGCTGCCGCCATTGGTATCACACAGTATGAACCTGAGTGCCCCTGCCTCCGCGGCGGCTGCCAACACCTTAAGACTATACTCCGGATTATCCTTATAGCCATCAAAGAAGTGCTCTGCATCAAAAAACACATCACGCCCCTTCTTCTTAAGAAAACTGATCGAATCAGTTATCATTTTAATATTCTCATCCAGAGAGACACTCAGCACCTCTTTAACCTGCATATCCCAACCCTTACCCACCAGAGTTACCACTGGTGCCAGAGATTTTTGCAAGGCCAGCAAGCAGGTATCCTCTTCGGGTTTTACCCCCCTGCGACGAGTCATACCAAAAGCAGCTATCTTACTATGCTTAAGGTCACACTTGCGGATCTCTTTGAAAAAAGCCTCATCTTTGGCATTACTCAAAGGATAACCACCTTCGATATAATCAACCTTAAGCTCATCCAGCTTCATTGCTATCGCTATTTTATCAGCCAGCGAAAATGAAACGCCTTCACCCTGGGCACCATCGCGCAAAGTGGTATCGTAGATCTCTATCCGTCCTGCCGGCACGACTTTCTTAACTGCATCTTTACTCATTATTTACTCCATTTGAACCATGGCAAAAAAAAAGCCCCGGAACTGGTCCGAGGCTTAACTTTGTTTACATAACACTATCGCCCGCAGACCATTTACTGGTAGCGTATAATAATAGTGGTAATAATGTTAATCAGATATATCATGTTTTTCAGTTCCAAACTAACTGCTGACTGCACAGCCAACCAGATGATCAGTACCTTTTTGGCATTATTAACTTGATCATGCGCACAATTATAATAGCAGTCAGGGGCGAAAGTCAACCTCATTAAACCGTTTTTTTACAAAAACAGGCATTTATTGGATTAATTTCACCCCTGACTGTCATAAATTTAATTATTCGGCAGAACACCCCATGCCTTATTGGGTTCTGACCCCATTACAAAATGGAGCTTACCGCCCTTAAATACTTCGGCACAAGGCAGAATCGGGCTGTTCCAGGCCTTGCCATTAAGAGTTACTGACTGAATATAAACATTCTCATCAGAAAGGTTTTCTGCTGTCATAGCAAAGGTATTGCCATTAGTGAGCTTCATAGTAATAGCCTTCATCTGCGGAGCACCAATCACATACTCACCTGATGCCGGGGCTACCGGGTAAAAGCCCATACAAGTGAACATATACCAGGCAGACATCTGACCGCAGTCATCATTACCTGTCAGTGAACCTGGCTGATTACCATACTGAGTCTTTACTACATGACTGAGCAGTTTTTGGGCCTTCCAGGGCTGACCAGCCATACTATAAAGATAAATAATATGGTGACTTGGCTCATTACCATGCCAGTATTCACCAATGCGGCCAAAGAGATCATCGACCTCAGAACCAGCGCTTTCAGATGATACCAGAGTAAAGAGTTTATCCAGACGCTCACAGAAATTCTTGCGACCACCCATAAGTTTGGTCAGGCCCGGCACATCGTGCGGTACATACCAGCTATACTGCCAGCTTGTACCCTCGGTAAAATCGCCGCCCTGCACAAATCCCTGTGGGTCGAAAGGCTCACGCCAGTTACCCTTACTGTCACGACCACGCATAAAACCAGTTTCAGGATCATATATATTCTTATAATATCCTGCCCGTTTCATAAAATAATTATAATCATCGGTCTTACCCAGAGCTTTGGCCATCTGAGCAATTGTATAGTCATCATAGGCATATTCCAGTGTCTTGGAAACAGCTTCATTCTCCTTATCGAACGGCACCCAGCCCAGTCTCTCATAATCAGCCACAGCATCATAATCCGGGTTCATTGCCGTAGTTTTAACCGCCTCAAAAGCCCGTTCCCAATCAATGCCCTTTAAGCCATTGATGCAGGCATCGGCGATAACCGGCACAGCATGATATCCTATCATACACCAGGTCTCATTAGCCTGCAATTCCCAGACCGGCAGGAGCTTATCGACGCTCTGGTCATAATGAGCCAGCATGGAATTGATCATATCTGCATTGCGTTTGGCATTTACCAGACAAAACAGCGGATGCGTAGCCCTATAGGTATCCCACAGTGAAAAGACGGTGTACTTATTAGTACCCTTCTCTACGGTATAGAAATTGTGGTCAAAGCCGCGATACTGTCCATTAACATCCTGATGAGTATTAGGCATCAAAAATGCATGATATAAGGCAGTATAGAAGGTTTCTTTTTCTAACTGATCACCTTCCAGGGCAAAACAGGACAGCTCAGTGTCCCAGAGCTTACAACATTCATTAACCACTTTGTTAAAATCCCAATGCGGTATTTCAGCGTCAAGATTCTCCAGTGCATTAGCTGCACTTACAGTAGAAACAGCTACTTTAACTTTGATAACTTCATTTTCTGTAGTCTTATACCTGGCCAGGAAACGCAGGTCTTTGCCCGCTGCTTCATTGCGGCTGCGGAACCGATAATTTGCATGACTATCATATATAACGGGTTTACCACCGCTTATAATAAGCCCTTCATCAAAGGGACGAGAATAACGGGCCGCAAAAAAGATATGGCGTTCCTTGGCCCAGCCATTTACCAGATGATAACCGGTAACAGTTGATTTATCTTCAATACGAACATGCGACTGGGCTATCTGCCAGCGACCGCCACTAAGAACATGGGCCAGATCAGTCATGATCGAAGCCTGCTCAGAGGCAGGGAAGGTAAACTGCATCATACCAGCACGAGTAACAGCGGCCAGCTCGACCGTTACGCCGGGCTTGTCCAGTGTTACCTTGTAATAACCGGCAGAAGCTACCTCTGTATCATGGCTGTAGGTTGACTGATAACCTTCTTCAGGCTTATCTTTTTCGCCAGAAATAAAGACCGGATCACCAACCTGCGGCACGAACAGAAAATCACCCAGATCAGGAATGCCCGTTCCTGACAGATGTGTCAGACTGAAACCCAAAATAGTAGGGTCAGAATATTCATAGCCAGAAGCAGTTGCCCAGAGCTTCTTATCTGTATCAGGGCTTAGCTGTACCAGGCCAAATGGTGCCGAAGGACCAGGATAAACATTACCTTCGCCTTTTGTACCAATCAGCGGCCGAACAAAGTCAGACAAACCACCAGTTGAAACAATAGCTCTTGGTTCTGGCGATGCAGCCAGACCAGCGGCCATAAAAGAAACCAGACCTATAACGCCGGGAACGACCATACGACCCCAGAACGACCCGTTTAACTTACTTGTTCTCATCATAAAATGCTTCCTTCTGTAGTTATTAAGCGGTATAAAAATACTATAAAGATAAAAAAGTACACTTTTCGGGATAATTGCCCGATTTACTAATACCTGAATTATAACCATTAAAAAACAGAAAACCACCATAAAATATGTGTAAGTATTAACCCTGCAAGGCAAAAAGACCCCTTAATGCTTTTCAGAGTAC
>JAFGDI010000345.1 GCA_016932145.1 Sedimentisphaerales bacterium | reverse complement strand
GCTCTTTCTCCGGGGATGGTAAAATTTGTGTGTCTGGTTGTCCTGTATGTTCATGATAGGGTAGAGAGAATATTAAATGAAGAAAAAGTTAATGCTTTTTGTGTGTTTTTCCATATCGGTAATTATCGCTGTATGCTTGACAGGTGTGTTGAGCTTTAATGGTATTGATCGCGGCCAGCATCTTAAAAATGAAATAAATGCTATTGGAAGTCTTATTCAGAAAAACAGACTTGTAGAGAAAACATATTTGCAATTCCATAGTAAGGAATTGTGTGATAATTTCTATATCAGCTCAGATTCCGTTTTGGCTGCAATCTCTCAGATCAGTAATAGCCTGGCTTCAGATAAAGCTAAGGTGCTGGAGGAACAATGCATTCAGTATCGCAAGCATTTTGACGATATCGTTAAGGTATATGATGACACTCAAAAGCTATCTGTAAAACTTACTGAACCTTTGGAGCTATCACTTAATCAACTAGACTATCTTAAATTGCAACTGGACGAAAAACAGTCGCAATTGCAGATGGAAGGAGACGATCTTTCTGCTGATGAACGAGATATGTTTGTTGTTATTCGCGAATGTAAAATAATATTTATGCAATTGCAAAATTTGCAGAATCAATTTATGGCTACCGGCGATATGGTATTTGTTGAGAGATTTAAAGAAATTTCCAGTGGCTATGCTCAATCTTACATTTCCTCTCTGACAGAATTTGCCAGAGCTCTTAAAAATGATGACTATGTCGCTCGTGCTGTTGAAGTCTCAGGTTCTATGGATAAATTTCTAATTTACATTGGCGATTCACTGGCTTTAACCAGTAAACAAAATGGAATTATCAGACAGCTTGATCTTTCTGGCGATCAGGTGCTGGATACCACTAATGATATTATTGCTGATGTCGAACTTGATATTCAGGCAAAAAAACAAACTGCTATAACCATTATGTCTGTTGTCGTTTGTTCAAGCATAGTCATATATATTATAATGTCGTTTATTCTTATTCGTTTGCTGGCAGACTCTATACGGCGAATCGCTGATACTATTAAGTGTGGCACAGATCTGGTAGCTCGGGCGGCTTGTGAAATAGCAAACTCCAGTGAATCACTTGCTCAGGGAGCCAGCCGTCAGGCCAATTCAGTACAGGAGACATCTGCGGCTCTGGCTGAAATGCTTTCCATGACGCAGAATAATGCTCAGAGTGCTGATATGGCTGATAAATATATGAGCCAAACCAATACCGTGGTGGTTACTACCGCAGAATCAATGGAGCAATTGATTACATCAATGGCCGGCATAAATAAGGCCAGTGAGGAAACTGCAAAAATTGTCAAGGCTATCGACGAGATCGCTTTTCAGACTAATCTGCTGGCTCTTAATGCTGCTGTTGAAGCAGCACGGGCCGGTGAATCTGGCAAAGGTTTTGCCGTTGTCGCTGAAGAGGTGAGAAATCTGGCTATGAGGTCGGCACAAGCCGCTGACAGCACTGCGAACCTTATAGATACTACTATTGCCAGGGTTAATAGTGGTTCGGAATTAGCCCAAAAGGCAGGTGAAACTTTTACTGATGTCGGTGAAAGTGCTCGCAAGGTCGCTGCTTTTCTCTCCGAGATTGCAAATGCCTCTAAAGAACAGGCGACCGGCATAAGCCAGTTGAACTCCTCGGTTGCAGCCATTGATAGTGTTACCAGACAATATGTTCTGGAAACCAGAAATTTTTCCTCATCTTCTGATACTCTTATTGGCCAGGTTACAAATATGCAGGATGCTGTTGGTGATTTGTTATATATTGTAAATCATTGAAAATAAGCATTATATGATTAAAAATGCCCGATTGCCTGCACTCAGGTTTTTCCCCTAGTCACTTTGTGAATTTATGCTATAATGCACCTCTATGGCAATAATTATAGGTATAGATGAAGCTGGGTATGGGCCTTTACTGGGTCCTCTGGTAGTTTCTTCGGCGGCTTTTTCACTGCCTGATGATAAATTATCTCAGTCGCTCTGGCAGCTACTTGAGACGGGCGTTGCTCTGGCTAAAACCGGCAGTAAGGGCAGAGTTATCATCAATGATAGCAAAAAGTTACATAATACCGTAGGTGATTATTCCCTTTTGGCTCGAAGCGTTATTGCTACCCGGGCGGCTGCTACTGATTCTGCGGCACAAATGTATTTCCCTGCTACTATACGCGATTATCTCGACTCTTTGAAATATGACAATTTCAAGCAGTTTAATGACTATCCCTGGTACGCTCAAATGCTCGATGCCAATATTTGCTACGATCGCTCTGATACTGCTATTGCTGCCAGTTGTCTCTGGCGTGCTCTCAAAAAAGCATCGGTTTCTCTCGAATATATTAAAACCACACCATTAGATGTCATGGATTATAATCAGCAGGTTGAGCTTACCGGCAATAAAGCTGTTGTCCTGTTCAATCTGGCGTGCCAGCATATTTATTATGCCTGGGAACGATTTGGCTATGATAAACTCAATATTATTGTTGATAAACAGGGGGGGAGGGCTAATTATCGTGATAAATTGCAAAAACTCTTCCCTTATGCCAGGCTTAATGAGCTTAAACAAACACCACAGCTCAGTAGCTATCACATAATTGAGGGTGACAAAGCCATGAAGATACATTTTATCGCAAAAGGAGATCAAAAGCAGTTGCCGGTTGCTCTGGCATCTATGGCCAGTAAACTTACCCGAGAACTGCTGATCGAACAACTTAATACTTATTTTCAGAGAATCATTCCAGAACTGAAGCCGACCGCCGGATATTATCAGGATGGGAATCGTTTTCTTAATGACTTGCGTCTGGCAGGGCAATATCCGCCTCCTGCTATTGAAAAAAGGCTGGTAAGAATTAAATAGTATCTTATCTTTATTTAAGCAAATAGGGCTGGATCGCTCTTGGGATATTTTCTATGATAGAATTAGTATATATTGTTATTGGTGTTTTAATTGGCTTTGCCTGTGGTTTCTTTCTCCTGCGCAGTAAGCACAATGCCTTATCTCTGATCGCAGCTGAAAGGTTCAATTCTGCTCAGGCGGCTGCCAATCAGCAGATATCTGATCGGGATGCCAGAATAAGTGAGCTTGCCTCTGATCGGGATAAAAGCAGGCAGGAGATAGCCAGCCTGAATGATAAATTGCAGCGGGAAATTGAGCTCCGTAGTTCTGCCCAGAAAGCGGCTGAGCAATTTGCCGTACTTGAAAAGCAATACAGAGATTCACAACTGGAAATAATTGCTCTCAAGCAGGAACTGGCACAGATACAGGCAAAAGCTCAGGAATCGGTGAAAAATGCTCAGGAAAAGATCGAACTCTTGCAATCGGCCCGGCAGGAGCTGACTGAAACCTTTAAAGCCATTTCTGCTGATGCCCTCAAGAATAATACCCAGTCTTTTGTGGAGATCGCTGGCGATAAAATGATCAATCCAATGAAAGAAACTCTCTCTAAGGTTGATCTGCAGCTTCGCGAACTGGAAAAAACCAGGAATCTGGCTTATGTCGGGTTAGCTGAGCAGGTTAAGAATCTTGCCGAAGGTCAAAAGCTGCTCAATACAGAAACTGCCAGTCTTGTTCAGGCTCTTCGCCGGCCGGAAGGGCGGGGGAGATGGGGCGAAATGCAACTGCAAAGGGTTGCGGAACTGGCAGGTATGCTCGAATATTGTGATTTCGTTACCCAGGACAGTGTCAGAGATGGAGAGGGTAAACTGCAAAGACCCGATATGATCGTAAAATTGCCCGGCGATAAGACCATTGTAGTTGACTCGAAAGTATCGCTTGATGCCTATCTTTCTGCCAGTCAGGTTGCCGACCCGCAGCAAAAGGAAAAACTCATGCAGGATCATGCCCGGCAGGTGCGTGAGCATTTTAAGCAGCTCGGCCAGAAATCTTACTGGGCTAATTATGATGGCAGTCCGGAATTCGCCGTTCTATTCATTCCGGGAGAGGCTTTTTTCAGTGCTGCCCTCGAAAGAGATCCGCAATTGATCGAATATGGTATTGAACGAAATATTATCATCGCAACTCCTACTACTCTTATTGCTATGCTCAAAGCTGTTGCCTATGGCTGGCGGCAGGAGAAAGTAGCCGAAAATGCCAGACGCATAAGTGATCTGGGGCAGGAGCTGTATGAACGAATTTGCCTTTTAGCCAGTCATTTCGACAAAGTTCGTGATGGTCTGGAAAAGGCCATCTCCGGTTATAACAGCTCGGTGGGTACGCTGGAGTCGCGCGTGCTGGTATCGGCCCGCCGGTTTAATGAGCTGGGTGTAAATTCTAAGAAGGAACTGCCTGAGCTCAGGCAGATAACCGATTCTGCAAAGATTATTAACCCGGAATTATCCTGAAATTGTAAGCGTTCATAGTGTTTATATAAATAGCAAAGTTAACTGTGAACTTAATTGTTTAGTAACAAGTAATAAG
>JAFGDI010000344.1 GCA_016932145.1 Sedimentisphaerales bacterium | reverse complement strand
TTGTTTTCGACTTCGTCGAAATTTAGGTGACAGGCAAGATGCCTGTCCTACTTGGGCAAGCCATCTCGAACAGGTGTGAACGGTTACGATAATACCAATCACCCGCCCAGCAAAGTCAAACTGCTACAGGGCACTCTCAATGGAATAAACGGCATTGAGGCATCCGTTACAGTAACGGTTTGGAGCGTGCCTGGCAGTCCCTCTCTTTAGTCATTATTAAAGGCATTAAAGGGAAATGCACTTTGTCTGAGAATTTGATATGGCGCAGACTGACCGGGGAATCTATAACGGCTGACAACTACATTAACCTGATAGCAGCGATTAGTTTTAGAGCATTTGCCTGTAGATGTTATTGAGAAGAAATTACTTCTTAATGTTATCTTCTCAACAATATCAAGCAATTGAGCATAGGTAATAACGCCGGAGGCAAAAATATCAGCCGGGCAGGTAAAGCCACCCGAAAGACTATCACGATAGCTTAGTAAAGCATCAACTGTATTTCGGTTAAGGCCGGTTAGTGCTGATAAAACTGATGGCCCAACAGTATTAATATTAACCTGACCAGGTAAATAACTGGCACTATCAATAGTGATCTGGTCAAATAACAGCCGGACTGCTTCTGTTGTCGGAGGCTGGGAAACGATCACCTGCTGTGGAACATTGGCTGCATTTTTCAGTACCTTTTCAACTGCACTTTTTAAGGCTTCTCTCCGATTTTCTGTTACCGGCTCAATAAACTCCTCTGGTGTGATATCAGGGCTGAATAATTCCGCCCGGGAAAAGAAAGGACGATTAGCTATTATCCAGAGAATATTACCTGGCAAAAGCATTCCTGTCGCAGCCAGCTCAGAGGTAGTTGCAGTATTGATATTTACACATCGCTCACCCTGACTATCACAATTTTCCTGGAATGTAAAAAGGGTAAGGTTGTGCAGATATCCTCCCTGAAGTTTTGCATCGGCATTGTCAGGCGGAAAAGAAAGCAAACCATCGTTTTCATTCCAGTCGATCATATAATTAAGATTGGCATCTTCACCATAGACCTCATTGAAAGCCATATTCTCAGCGGCAATTAATTTCCTTATATCTGGAACAGAAACTAAAGGGTCATACTCCAGACTCAACCCAGATCTCAAGGCAATAGCAACAGCTAACTGATAGAGCGGGTCGGCATTATCGATGGGCGGCTTAGTAGCCAGCTCTCGCAAAAAAATATAGGGATTCAAACGGGCAGACTCATCTGATACACCAGAAATACCCGTCTGTATGCTCTCTGCGAGTGACTTACCCTCAGTTCCGATAGAAAACGACAACTGATCACCGAGGTCGTGCTCACGAAATTCTGGTGAGTTAAATATAGGATCGGCAAGAGAATCTATCTTGTTATCATCTGCCAATATAGCAGCAATAGCATAATTTATACCCGCAAATGCAGCCCAGCGGGCTCTGACATTACCAGCAACAGCCCTGCTCTGCACTAACTGGCCGGAACTGGAACGAACCAGGGCAAAAACCGCTATGGTAACCATTATAAGCAGCCAAATGCATAAGATCAGCACAATGGCCTTATTCTTGTATTTTTTTAACGCCATAAATATCTCAGTTAATTTTCGCTGGTTATTTGCGGTTCCTTATCTTTTAACCTGCTTTGAGTAAACCAACCAACCGGCAGTCGACAAGAAATGACCGAACTATCTCTGCCCCATACCGAACCGGCCAGCTCCATACTTATACGCACCTCAGTTACAACCGTACCCTTTGGCACTCCCCCGCGACGCCAGGAAATACCATCAAAAAGCTCAAAACGCAGGGAACGAACCTGATCGGCCAGAATAAAAACCTTCCCTCTGTTATTAACCGTTTGATTCACCGCAAGCCGGGCAAATCTGCGTGCTAATCGACATATACCCTCAGTAGAATCTGTCTTGAGCAAACCATATTCAACTTGAGCGGTATGCGTCATAGCCATATCCGGATCTGTTTGACGATATATAATGAGCCTGTCTGCCGGGTCCTGTTCTGAACCGCCGGGAATTACATCAATAACCGTTTCCGGGTGCTGCCAGGGTAACAACATATTCGCCAGGTCATTATTAATGGAATCAATAACAAAGAACGCACCACCAGTAGTATCGTTAACCGCTAAAACAGCAGTCTTACTACGATAGATATTATTGACAGCAAAAGCGGCAAGAAGAACAACGATAACCGTAAGCATCGTTGCAATCAATACTTCGATCAGGGTAAATCCTGCGTTGCGAGCATAAATTGAATTTGTCTTGATCTGTAATTTCAGGTTTTTAAGTCCTTTATCGTTACTATTTGAATAAATATGTATTAAAAGAGAAAAGCACAGCAGGGTCCGCCCCGGCATCTGTAATGGTCATTTCCGCCTTATATATCCTGTCACTATCTGTAGGCATAATTTTCGCCTGCCAACTCATACCACTATTTTTATCAGTAAAAGTACCACTGTACAGGTCTCTTTTATCTTTTAACTCCGTTGCAAACTGCCTGTTAAGCTCTACCATTACTTCATCTGCCAACCTGGCTGCCAACTGCTCAGTAAAGATATTTTTATGATCATGAACACTGCGGTCTGCCAGCATAAAAAGAGTGAATAACCCCACGGCCAATAGCATAGAAGCCAGGAGAACTTCGATAATGGTAAATGCCCTTCGTCTGTTTTTATTATTGTACATAGCTCAGCCTAGCGAAATATATCGGTTGAATACTGTAAACTGGCATCCAGGTCTATTACCCG
>JAFGDI010000343.1 GCA_016932145.1 Sedimentisphaerales bacterium | reverse complement strand
GATCTGAGTATGGCTTTATGCCGGGCTGTTGAGCTGATAAAGGCAGATGGCAGTATCTATCTCTATAGTGATCTATATGCCAGTTGCGGCCAGCCGGAAGAGATAGCAGATGTTCTCAGGGGCAATAATATCAGATTGCACTATATTAAGCCAGCTATGCCAATATCAGATGAAGTGGTTATGGTACGAGCCAGGTCGGGTGGCGAAATACTGGCCGGTCAGCCAGTTAATATTTATGCCGACATTGAATCATCACAGGAGACTGATGCCACATTGAACGCATATACGGTAAATGGTGAGCTACTGGCCCAGACGGAGATAAGCCTTGTCCGCGGTATGAACACCCATGTTTTGCCAGTTATCGCAGGTAGTGAGGCGTATTTTAACTGTAGCGTTGAAGTTGTGACTGAAAATGATAGTGATTATGGTAATAATACTGCTTTAATTTCTCAGTTAGTGGCAGCGAAGCGGACTTTGCATCTGCTGGTAAAACCTCAGGCCCTTTCACAAAATATTGCCAGTCTGTTGCGTGATAGCTCTCTGGCGGTATCAGAGTATGGCCCCGGCGATGAATTGCACGATGCGGATGTACTTATATTAAATTCCTTACCAGAAGAAAATACTCTGGCTATCGCTGGCCAGATCCGGCGAGGAGTTTCTGCCGGGATGGGACTGCTGGTCTTGCCCGGTGTTAATTCGCTAATCTCAGATCATCTTTCCGATTTGCTGCCGCTTTATCCAGTCAGAGATAGTCAGAGTGTAAATCCTGATACGGCGGTGGTCTTTGTAGTTGATACTTCTGCCAGTATGGCTGGCCAGCTATTGGCACTGGCTAAAGAGGTTATAAAACTGGCGGCAATGCAATTGGGCCAGAGCGACCTAGTTGGTATTGTTGAGTTTTATGGTAATAAGCGATGGACGGTACCTTTGCAGTCGGCCAATAATTATCTTTATATTAACAGGTCATTGTCGCGTCTTAATGCTGAAGGCGGTTCGGTGGTCTTGCCAGCCCTGGAAGAGGCTTATTATGCCCTTATGAATGTTAAAGCGACAACGAAGCATATTATTCTGATAACTGATGGCGATGTGCAGAAAGCTGATTTTACCAGTCTGGCCCGAAAAGCAGCCGCCGATAAAATAGCTTTTTCTACGGTACTTATCGGTCCGTCAACCCAGGTTGCTTTTTTGGCTGATATTGCCCGCAAGGGTAACGGTGAGTTTTTCCATGTGCGTGATAATCTGGTACTGCCAGCGATAGATTTTAAGGAGATATTCAGGCGGACAGGTTCTTCGCTTCGGTTTGATACAGAAGCCTTAACATATCTGGCACCTTATGCTATTTTTGACGGAGTGGATGTTGCGGCTATATCAGGTGATATGACCTGGCTGGCCGGTGAGTTAAAAACAGGGGCTCAATCTCTGTTATATGCCCGGCAGGATCGGCCCTTACTTGCAAGTTGGTATTATGACATGGGCGAAGTTGCCCAGTTTAGCGGCGATGTATTTGCTCACGATCTTGATAATGAACAAACGGCCACATTGTTGCGGAATTTATGCCTTAAACTCGCTGGTGACAAGCCGCTATTACCTGCCAGAGATGGGGGAATAAAGATTGAGTCGGATAGCCGGTCTTTCGAAGTGGCAGGTTGTTATTATGATGATTACCTTGCTTACAGATTGGAAAAAGGAAATGTCGTTGAGGAACGGCATATTCAAGAGCCAGTTGACTTATGGCCTGTCTTTGTGGTAATTTCCCTGTTATTATTTTTGGGGAATATTATACTCAGACGCATTAGCGTGCGAGTAAGGCCGGTTCGTAGTGGTGTTTTGGGAGCCATATTGCTATTGTTGGTTATTAGTGGAAGTGAGCTTATTGCTCAGGAGTTTAATAATGTCGGGCCATTGACCAGCAGCGAGAAAGAGGGCGATATATTACGCAATTTCATAACTGCCAGTAATGTGGTCAGTATTGAAAAGGATAGCTACTTTGGCTATATGCTTGATGGCTTTGATCTGTATCTCAGGAAAGATACTGAATTGGCTTTTACTGCCTTTTCCCACGCCTGGCAACTTTCGGAAGATGCTGATGACAGAAAATATGCTCTGGCCTGGTCGCTTCTGGCCGGAGATAAATGCGGCAAAGTTAATGCTCTGGTTGATACTGTTCTTCTGGAACCTGATGCCGCGAGGCAATGTGCCCGTCAGATAATGTTCTATCTCGGTTACAAAAAAAATGTGCCGGGTATGCTTCGGCTTGAGAAGCTATTAAAACAAATGTCGGATACTTCAGATGAAAAGCAAATGCTTATGTTGAAGTTATCTGATTTGCTGGCCCAGTGTGATGTAAGTTGTACAATGTCAGATGAGACTGAACCTGGCCTGACTTTTGTATTAGCTGCAATTAAAAGAGAATGGCAAAATAGCAGGTATGAACAGGCAAATAGTCTGATCAGTGAGTATATTGAGGTAAATGATGATCCAGATAGCCTTGTTCTATTGGCAGAGACTATAAATACCTATGGCTGTTATGATCAGGCAGAGTCAGCATTAGTTAAGGCTATATCGCTTAAGGGCCAAAAAAACAGCTTTGATGCTATTTTATTGCTTAGTGAGCTAAAAAGGAAGCAGGGCGATATTGCCGGTTCACTTACCTTGCTTGATGATATAGCCAGTTGGCCTGACCCGGATCAGGAACAATTGTACCGTATTGCCTTTAGGTATATTGAACTGAGCGAATATGACAGGGCGCAGAAATTATTATTGCAGCTATATCAGGATAGCAATGCTTATGACCTGCTATGTGACCTGGCCTATAACTCAGAAATGGCCGGCGAGTTGGAACAGTCCTATCATTATTATCTGCAAGCCTGGCAGCAGACTCAGAGCAGTTCGGCCAGATATATACTCGAGCCACAATTGCTAGAGATGGCGGCAAGAGCAGGTGAGCTTTTGACTCTGGTGCAATTGCTGGAATATCAGATCGCTGAGAATATACAGCGAGATAAAAGTATTGAGCTGTTGTCTGCAATATATATCAATAGCGGAGACCCTTTGGCAATGGTTGAACTGGTTAAGCAATATTATGACTCTGATACTATTGCTTCGCAGGTAAAACAGATACATCTTTATCAGAATGCCGGGTTGTATGGTAACTGCATTTCCATATTGAAGCAACTTATAATACGAGATAAGCAGAATAACAGAGAGTATCTTCGCTGGCTCGCTCTTTTAGCGGTTCAGAATGAAGATATGGCCGCTGCATATCAGGCTTTGTCTGAGCTTGAGGCATTGCCAGATATTAGTAACGCAGACCGCAGATATATTGCTGATATCTTTGTTATGCTGGGAAATAATGAAAAGGCTTTACCGTATTACCGTCAGATACTTGATGTGGAAGAATTTGATGATAGTTGGTATAGGTGGAGTCAGGCGGCATTGATGGCTGGTCATAAGCATGAAGTATTGGACCATCTTGAAACAATGCTGGATGGCCCGCTCACGGATTCCAGATTGTGTATTGTGACAGATATATTATTGGCCGCTGATGCCGGGCCTGAACTATTGGAAAGGACTTTAGCAGTGGCAACCGATCGGTTGGTTGAGTTTCCTGAACAGTCAGTGTTTTACGAACTGGCCATTGATATTATGACCCGGCTGGGTTATTCATCAGATAGTATTGTCAGGGCCCGGCTGGCTGCTTCGCTTTATTTTGAGCCACGACGGTTTTCGCTATTGCGAGAAATAGCCAATCTGGACCATTGGCCAGAGTCGAATATTGATATTGAGGTGCTGCTCTTATCTCTTGACTGTCATATATCCGGCAGCTATATATCTCATACGGCCAGATTGCTTATGAATTCTGATAATAAAGAACTGGCAGATTATTACTATAAGAATGTTTTTCTTCCTCATGCGACAATTGATAATGTTATTGAGATAGTAAATTTATATGACCAGCGGGGAATGCTCGAACAGGCGGCGGCTTTGCTTAAAGAGGCTGTTCTTTTATATCAGGATAATATGGAATTATATATCAGGCTGGCAGGCTATTATGAGATAGAGGGCGATTTTAATACGGCATATAAATGCTATGAGCAGGTATATGACAGATTGGCTTCTGACACTTATTATGATCTGATTTCTGCTGACAAAGATAAGGTCAATTCCGACAGAGAGCTGATATTAAGGAAAGTGGCATTAGAGGGTATGATAGTCACTTGTGCTGATATTTCCGGGCAGTTGCAAAAGCATATCCTGATGCTGATAGAAGCGTGTGATAGACAGCAGGTCTCAGAAGCTCAAAGGCAGGTTTTGCTTTCTCTCAGGCTGGACTATGATCTGGTCTTGCAAGCTCACAAGAACACTATTGTTCAGGATGCGCAGGTTAGTTTCATGCCTGAGCCAGCCAGTTCTTCTGATAATAGTGATAATGGTCAGGGTGTAGCAGACAAGCTCAATGAGCTTAAAGATAATACTCAGCGAGCCGATATTTTACACGAGATGATAAGTAAGATGCCAATGAATGACCGGGCTGGACTGATATTAGAGCTGCTTAGCGAATTGAATTATGAGCTATCAGGAGATGAGCAGGAGTATTTATGCGATATTATCGACACTTCGCCGGCTATTGAACTGGCCAGAAAATGGTCTTATCGCAAATTGCTTGATAAAGCATCGAGAGCTTTATTAAATGAAAAACCGCTTATTAAGCTATTCACTAAAGTTGTTAGTTGTCAACCAGATAATATAATAGCTCAGGCTCTTGATATTATTTTGCAAAGGCACAGCAAACCTGATAGTTCTGTCTCTCAGCGAGTAGTTAACCTGATAGAATTGATCTGTACTAAAGATAAAGTAGAAAATGTTTATCCGGATATTATTCAGGATATTCTCAGGTTTATGTCAGAAGAAGAGCTTAATGAGTTATTGGAAAAATATAGTACCGGGTTTAATGCTCCTGCTTATGTTTTTGTTGCCGCAGGTTATGAATTTCTGGGTGACAAACAGCGAGCAATGAGCATAGCCAGAGAATGTTTTATTAAGTATCCTCAGGATCGGATAGCATTTCAATATATATCTGATTTGTTCCAGCGTAATGGCCGGGTGGTTGATCTTATAGAACCTTTGAAGCAGTTTCTTGCTAAAGAGCCGGGGCATAGCTTTTACTGGCGTACTGTCTTTGGCTTTGCAGTGCAGGCAGGAGACTATGAGACGGCCCTGGAGGCTGCTGGTTATGATACAACGGCAATGAATACCTATAATTACCTTTATCTTGCCAGTATAGCTGATGATAAGGAAATGTTATGTCGTTATTTCCGTAAATATATGGTTGATTGCCGGCGTCAGAGGCAATTTGTTAGTTTCAAATGGCAGAGTAAACAAGAGCCCGGCGGCCTTGTTGGTTTTTTAGATAATTGCAGGCCAACGCTGAGTATGTTTCAGAAGTTGGCAGAAAATGAGATTCTGGCAGAAGAATTTATCAGATACTCTCGCACTGTTAACAGCAACATGAGATATTTTAAAGAATATGCCAGTGCTATGGCTATTATCGAAGGTCATAGTGTAAGCTCATCGAATGAGTTGCCCGCTTATACTTATGATGCTGGCAGTTCGTATCAGGCTTTTACGGCCCGGGAATATTTTGATCTTATGCAGGCTGAATTAGCCAGGGGTGATGTGGAAAAGGCTCTCGAATGCTGGCCGGGTATTATTGAAGATAAGAAACTAAATCCCCGGGAGATGGAAGTGGTAGATCTTATGGCAATCAGAGATAGTAGCTGCACTGACTTGGTAATAAGGGATTTTGTTGTCAGGTCAGTTACTTATCTTTCTTCTGCACTAAATTATGCCGGTGCCAGAAAAGGGGCTATAGTTAAATATCTGGCTATGCTGGCTGTTATGGAAGTCGAGTCTGGCGGGCCTTCTGCGGAGCTTCTGGCAACGCTCCGGCAGGAATCAGCCCATGATCACGACCTCACGCTTTGGTATCTTGATGTGCTGACTTATGGTGGTTTTGAGCAGGAAGCTACCGAGCTGGCTGGTCAGCTTTCTAAAGCAGGTACTTTACCATTTTGCCGCCAGAAATAGGCCTGAATCCTCTTTTCTCATTGTATATTATGGTTTGGTGTTTAAGACTGTTTTCTTCTGCTATTTTTCAGAAGAATTTCTTGACAGAAACCGTTGAATAATATATTATGGCCGTTCTGTCAGGCATATATAGTGCTTGGCAGCACAGCTTTTTATGTTGTAACTTGTTATAGCAGGCATAGTTGTGAAAATATGTGGTGATAGTAGCTCAGTTGGCTAGAGCACCAGATTGTGGTTCTGGGGGTCGCGGGTTCGAGCCCCGTCTTTCACCCTTAAAATACCCACCTGACCAAAGCGGTTCGGTGGGTATTTTTATTTCAACTGGCCAGCTCTTTCTTTCTCTGGCGGTTTTCAGCTATGGTTCTGGTTTTTTTTCTTTTAATCGTAAAATGTTGCACAATAGTGATTAGTAACAGTTTAACTCCCGAATTAAACTGATAAATTATTGCTTTACTTATTCAAGACAAATGATTAAGCTTTATAAATGAATTTTATGCTGGTAGTTATTCAGCCTGTTTTTTGTGGTGCTTTTTTACCTGACCAGCTTTAGTAGAGTTTTTTTATTGTTTTATGAACATAAAGGAGTCATTTATGAAAAAAGCGAAAAGTGTTTTTATGGTATTATTGGTTGCTCTGGCAGCCGGTATGGTAACCTCTTGTCAGAAAGACAGTGATCAGGCAGCTACTGGCGATGCCTGCTGTCCGGCAACTGGTGAGTTGGCGATTTCCAGCAAGCCATTTGGTACGACTGCTGATGGTCAGAATGTTGACATTTACACCCTGAGCAACAGCAATGGTATCAAGGCCCAGATCATGACTTATGGCGGTATTATGGTTACACTTGAGACCAAAGACCGTGAAGGAAAGTTTGGTAATATTCTTCTTGGTTTTGATGACCTGGAAGGCTATTTTGGCGAGAGTCCATATTTTGGCGCTCTGATCGGTCGTTATGGCAATCGTATCGCCAGTGGTAAATTCACCCTTGATGGCGTAGAATATACCCTCGCTCAGAACGATAATGGTAATCACCTGCATGGCGGTCTCAAGGGTTTTGATAAGGTAGTATGGACAGCAGAGCCGGTTAAGAGTGATGATTCAGTTGCTCTCAAACTGCATTATGTCAGCAAAGATATGGAAGAAGGATATCCTGGTAACCTCGATGTTACTATGACTTATACCCTGACCAACAAAGATGAATTGATCTTTGATTATGAAGCTACAACAGATAAGGCAACAGTAGTTAACCTGACCAATCATAACTACTATAACTTTAATGGTGGCAAGAGTGATATTCTGGACCATGTTCTCATGGTTAACGCTGATAATTATACTCCGGTTGTTGAAGGTTTGATCCCTACTGGCGAAATTGCACCGGTTAAGGGCACACCATTTGACTTTACCATTCCAACCGCTATTGGCGCTCGTGTTAATGATGATAATGAGCAGCTCAAGCTCGGCGGTGGCTATGACCATAACTTTGTCCTGAACCAGAAGAACGCTGGTGAAATGACTCTGGCAGCCGATGTATATGACCCGGCTACAGGTCGCGGCATGGAAATACACACTCAGGAGCCCGGCGTACAGTTCTATTGCGGTAACTTCCTCGATGGTACTCTCAAAGGACATAACGGCGATGTTTATAACCTTCGCTTTGCTCTGTGTCTTGAGACTCAGCACTTCCCGGATTCACCTAATCAGCCTGATTTCCCATCAACAGTGCTTAAGCCAGGTGAGACCTATAAGACTCGTACTATTCAGAAGTTCTATACTAAGTGATTATACTGCGGTATAATGCCCGCAGATCTGAATAAAAAACTCCCGGTAAACCTTTTTGGCTGCCGGGAGTTTTTTTATCTTTTATTATTACGATCAGTATTATCGCTTTTTATGTTCACAGGTGCAGAATGTCAGGGAGTTCGGCACCAAAGGCTGTTGTTATTGATTTCAGGGTTGGTATAGACTCAAATGCCCCTGCACGGGTAAGGCTCAACGAAGCGGCCCGACAGGCAAATTCTGCGGCATATTCCAGTTCACTGCCACAGGCCATTGACCAGCATAAAGCACCTGTGAAAATATCATCGGCCGAGGTGGAATCAATATTTTTTACTTTAGGTGCTGATACATGAATACTCTTACCTGAATTGCCCAGCATACAGTCAGAATTGCCCATGGTTATTGCTACAGAACGAGCTCCGTCATCAAGCAGCATTTCCACCGTCTTTCGCGCGTCAGCAATAGTCAGTATTTCTCTGCCGGTATAATATTCTGCTTCGATATGATTCATTACCAGTAAGGAAATGTCAGAATAGAGATTGCTGTCGTAAGGTAAAGCCGGCGACGAATTGAGTACTACCGGCACACCAAATTTGGCCGCCATGGCTATGACATATTCCAGGGTGCTATTGTGTATTTCCAGTTGGCAGACCAGCATATCAGCTTCGGCAATTACGCCTTTGGCTTTGCGTACCATTTCCTCTGTTAATTTCAGGTTTGCCCCCGGGTAGTAGGCTTTGATCATATCGCCTTCATAGTCAACCATAACCAGACTGGTAGCGGTGGGGTGACTTACTCTGACCAGAAAGTCGGTTTTTACTCCGGAGCTGGTCAGGGCACTGGCAACTATGTCGCCGTTAGGGTCCTTGCCCAGACAGCCGATAAAGTGAATATCACCTCCCAGTGTGGCCATGGTAGCCGCTTGCGATGCACCCTTGCCTGAAACTGACATAATGTTGTCTCGGGCTGGTACTGTCTCACTTAGCGATGGTATTTTCGGACAGTGGGCGATATTTGCTATCTCGCCACCGCCTACGGTTACTATCCTGGGTGTCATATTCAGCATGATTTATTCCTAAATCCATTTCCATATTATACTTAGCCAGTTAATGACATTGCCGTCCTGACAATGTCCTGATATCATCTTTTTCGTACCAAACCCATGCCCGCTTTAGTATAATTTCAGGCCGATAACTAATTTTTACCATTTCTTTGGCCAATAACTCTGCTCAATGTAACATTGCATACAAATTAGCAGTTTAATTTGAACTTGACTGCCTTGTCTTGTGAATGTATTATCTAACTTTCGCTAAGAATGTAACTTAGCTATTATTTATGTTGTTTTTTATCACTAACTGCCAATTTTAGAAGAAGATTATGTTTACAGAGTCATTTTGCGTTGTTCAGGCGACAATTGATCCGTTACTAACCGGTAAAGCCGGCGGTGTTTTGCTGGTTATTGGTCTGATCTTTGCCGTAATCCTTACTGTCGCCTGGAATAAGCTGCGGGTTGAGAAAGATCCGACCGTCGAAGCGGTAGAGGGTGTATTGCCCGGTGCTAATTGTGGTGGCTGTGGCTGTGCGGGTTGCGCTGCTTATGCAGAAGCTATTGTTAGTGATCATTCTCTGCTGGGTAAATGCGGACCTGGCGGTGACGCTCTGGTATCGCAATTGGCCGCCATTTTGGGTATTGAAGCTCAGGCTAAAGCTCCGATTCGGGCTATAGTGCATTGCAGCGCTCATCGCAAGGATCAGATAGAAAGAGTGAACTATGTTGGCCCGCAGACTTGTGGTGCCGCCCAGATGATACCAGGCAATATTGGTTGCCCTTATGGCTGTATTGGTTTTGGCGATTGTGCCGCTGCCTGCGAATTTGGTGCTATAACCATAGTAGAAGGCCTGGCTGTAATTGATTATGAAAAATGCGTTGGTTGCGGTGCCTGTGTTGCCGCATGTCCGCGTAAAATTATTGAACTGGTGCCAATGGCACGGGATCCGTTGATGGTTGTGGCTTGTTCCACTCTTGATCGTGTCAAAGATGTAAAGGAATATTGTCAGGTTGGTTGTGTAGCCTGTGGTATTTGTGCAAAGACCGCACCGGCTACTTTTACTATGAAGAATAACCTGCCGGTCATAAACTATGAAACCTATGGCGATGATCCGGACCGTAATACCGCACAGGCCAAATGCCCCCGTAGTATGTTGGTCTATGTCGGTAAAAATCCTATTCTTGACGATGTTGAGGTTGAAACAGGTTTAGATGCCTGAAGCATGGTTAGTTTTCTTTGGTTTCAGGTGGTTTTTACCCTTCTGTAACCGGCTTGCTCATATTCTGGTTAAAAGTTATAAAAAAACAGGCGGATTCGT
>JAFGDI010000342.1 GCA_016932145.1 Sedimentisphaerales bacterium | reverse complement strand
GTAGAAAAACATCTGAAATATTGGTAATAGCTTGAATCTTTTCAATGCCTTTGGGGCTGTTGAGAATAATCATATATTTATCTATTTTATCGTGCAGATTTATATCAGTAATCATTCTGCCAATGGTTTCAGCGTCAGCTATACCTTCCTTACTGAGTCTGGCTATAGTGCAATTTCTGACCTCTCTTTTTTCTCTGGTTGACAATGGCATTTGCGATCTGTTCTGGATAGCATCATTAAGCATTTCTTCCAGAAGCATACCATCAGGTTCAATAAGCCATTGAGCCAGTTGTCGGTTATTCTGGATAATCCTGTGCATATCATTATGCAAAACTTCTCTGGCGGAATTAATCGCCCCCAGGGGAGAGTTTATCTCGTGAGCTATGCCGGCGATCAAATGACCTAACGCTCCCATTTTTTCGGCAATAATCAATTGGCTCTGAGTTTGCTTGAGCTGTTCTAGTGTCATTTCCAAAGCATGATTTTTTTCATTCAGCTCTTTAGTTCGAAATGTGACTTTCTGTTCAAGGGTATCAGAATAATTTTGCAGTTGATTATAAGCCTTTTCCAGAGCCTTTTTCAGAGATCGCAGTCGTACAAGTATTATAGTTATTACAGTTGTGAAGAGCAAAAGTGCAATAAATCCTACTTTAATTACTTTCAGGAAATCAATGCCTGTTGCAGCGGTAGTCACCCGGCAATATTTTTGTCTGATACTTTCAACTTCTGATTCGGCTATCTGAGCGGATGCTTTAATTAGTATCTCATGCAGTTCTGGCATAAGTCGAGAGACGCCAATTGCTATATTTCTGCCGGGCAGGTCATATACAGGGGCTACAGTCACATTCTGTTCAACATGCAGGGTGTTAGCCTGATAAACACCTGTTGAGTGATCGATCAGAAAACCGTACACATTGCCCGCAGTAACTGCCTTAAACCCTGTGGCGTAGTCGTTTACATATAATACATTAACTCTGGGGAAGTTAGCTTTTAGCTCATTAACCAAAACATCGTCGTTTAGTACAGCTATTGTTTTCCCTTCAATCGAGTTCAACCCTGTATATAACATCAGGTTCTGTTGTTTGTCAACAAAGAGTGAGTAATTTACTTTTAACCATGGTTTAGTAAGTAACAATTTCTCTTCATATATCGTAGTAGCTGGTGTCATAACATAAACATCAGCGGAATTATCCTGATCTAAATGTTCAATGTAATCATTTATACTGTCATATTTCTGATAACGAACTTTAAGACCGGTTATTTCACTTATCAATTCAAGATAGTCCACAGCAATACCACTGGGATCATCACTGTCAATCATATATGGATTATCATTAACTGCTGCGACAGTAATGTATTGCTTGCTTTTCAGCCATCTCTGCTCTTTGTCGCTAAACAGTGTATTGGTATCATTGCTGTCAAATATTGTGTAGGGTTCTGGTAATATTGATTTATTTATATTCCATTTTTCGAGTTGCCCCTGATTGAAGGCATACTCCAGAATGCCTTGAGTAACAATTGGGATATCTTTGGGCGATGTCCCGTTCAGTATCCTGATGGCCATTTCCGCAGCAGCCTGGCCATTAGTATATCCCCGGGTTATTTTTCCTCCCAGCAGGCCTCTTTTGATATTAACATCAGAAGTAGCATAGACTGGAACGGGAGCTATTTGTGATATTCTTTCAGCTACTTTAAAACTCTCGTGGAATATTTTTTCTTTACCCATAAACCAGATAGTATAAATTATCGCAGTATGATCATCAGCATTAATAATAGCATCAAACATTTGGGCTGTAGTGAAATTGGCACCATTAATGTCGATAAAATCCTTTATAGATCCATTATTACTCAGGGCATCAATAGCTTCCTGGCGAAAACCAAGTCCGGTTGACTGGCTATCAGAGATAATCATGACCTTGTCGATTTCATTATTGATCTTTTTTGCCAGTTCAAAAGTTTCGGCAAATCCAGATTTCTGTAACATGCCGGTGATTTTTTCTTTTCTTAGTTCACTGGTGTATGCTAATTCCGGCTGCCACTGATTCACTCCGCAAAACACCACTGGTATTCCCTGATATAATTGCTCATAATGACGAAAGACAAAATAGCTTGCATCATCATCGCAGGTAATTATAACATCAAATTTATAGTTGCTGTGTTTTTTCTTTAGCAATTCAAAGAAACTGGCATCTGTATAATTTATATCAAAATGTTTACTGTCCATGTATTCAATATAGATATTAGCATAAGGCAACTCGGCATTTATCTTGTCGCGGATACCCTGAGTGAGTTCGTCAGACCACAGGTAACCAAAATGATAGGAATTTATTACCAGAATAGCTGCCGTTTCATTGCTGACGGCCAGAGTGGACTGACAAAGAGATATCAAAACTAACAGGAAGGCAGTAATAATCCGGTCTGGTATTTTAATAAATTGAGCTAAGAAATACACCATTAAACAATACCCCATTTTTTTATTAACTCATTGTCATATTGAATATTATCAACAAAATAAGAATCGGCAAAATCTTCTATAGTGTGTAAAAAAACTCTTTTTTTCTGGTATTACTTGACATGTTTTGTGACCGACCTATAATAAACAGTGTCTTGTATGGGTAATTGGTTATAAATATATCTTTATTTGGGGTTGCTATGGATAGCAATAATTATGGGGCTTACGATACTACGATAAAGTGGTTGCAATTACATCTGGTTCAGGATGTTGGTCCGCGTACATTCACCCGGCTGCTTGAAGCCTTCGAGAGTATCGAGGGCATTTTTGCCGCGTCTGTTTATCGTCTGGCATCAGTTAAGGGCATATCGCAAAAAAAAGCAGAATTTATCTACAATTCACTGCGTAATGATTCGGTAGCAAAAAAAGAATACGAGCTGGCTGATCGGCTGGGTATTAAAATCATTACATTTGCAGATCCGGATTATCCCATCTTGCTTAAGCAAATAGACGATTCGCCGCAAGTGATTTATGTTAAAGGAGATATAATTCGTAACGACAATCTTGCTGTTGCTATAGTTGGCAGCAGAACCTGTAGCCAATATGGTTGTGAGCAGGCAAGCAGGCTGGCACATCTGCTTGCAGCAGCAGGGGTTACAGTTGTATCTGGTCTGGCTCGTGGTATTGATACCGTTGCTCATCGGGGCGCTATTGCCGGGGGGGGCAGAACCTTCGCCGTTCAGGGCAGGGGTTTAGGCGGAGTATTTCCACCTGAAAATAGTGACCTGGCAGACATAATCGCAGCTAATGGTGCAGTAATAAGTGAGCTGCCTATAACTATGGAACCTATTGGAGCCAATTTCCCAGCCCGGAATCGAATTATTGCCGGTTTATCATTGGCAACGATAATAGTTGAAGCCAGACGGCGG
>JAFGDI010000341.1 GCA_016932145.1 Sedimentisphaerales bacterium | reverse complement strand
GCTCCCGGCTTATGGTCCTGAGCAACGAGGCGGAACCTCTAACTGCTCTGTTGTCATTTCCGGCCAGCCAGTTGGCTCGCCTGCCTTTATTAACAGTGATGTACTCATTGCCCTTAATGCTGAATCACTGGCTAAGTTTTCACCAGAAGTCAAGCCCGGCGGTATTATCTGCTACGATGCCAGCCTTAAAGCATCTGATATTCCTGCTGGTGTTAAGGCTATTGCTATACCCGCCCTGGAATTATCTCAGCAGGCTGGCTTTGCTCGCGCTGCCAATATCTTCATGCTGGGAATTATTTGCAGTCTTGATATTTACAAGATCAAAAAGGAACATTTCCTCCAGTCGATCTGCGATATGTTCGCCGGTAATACTAAACTTATCGCTGAAAATCATAAAATATTTGATATGGCTATTGCCTGGGCTAAAACAAATCTGAGGCAGCCATGACCATAACCCGTGGCGTTAAGATATACTATCGCATCAGAGATGGCAAACTCCTTACCAGTCAGTCAGGTGATAATATCCTCGACTGCCTGACATTGAAGTTATGGCTGTCTTTTGCCGGTACAGTTGATGTTAATAGCGGTCTGATCGTCAATGTCAGCCTTATCAAACGAGCTGTGGCCCAAAGACTCACAGACAATGAGGTTTACTGTCATTGCATAACCGATATACTGAACTGGGTTTATACGGCTCTGGCAGACTGTTTCTCTACCTGCCAACTGGTCAATGCCGTTTTAGAAATTGATGACCATGCCTTTGCCCGTTCTCTGAAGGAACCAGAAATGCTCACAATTACCCGAAAATATGAATTAGCCGCCGCCCACAGACTCTGGAATGATAAATGGGATGCACAGAAAAATTATGTGGAATTTGGTAAATGCGCCAACCCCAACGGCCATGGCCATAATTACACTCTGGAAGTTACTGTCCGCTGCCCTGCCCGGAATAACTGCCCCACCCAGACAGATATGGACAAAATTGATAATGTGGTGAAAGAATTGGTTCTGGAGAGCTTCGACCACAAGAACCTCTGCCTTGATATACCCGAAATGCAAAACATGGTCCCCACTGTCGAAAATATGGCGGTAGTCATCTGGGATATTCTCAAAGATAAATTCTCACCGCTAACCCTGCATAATATCCGCATTTGGGAAACGGCAAATACCTATGCCGACTATAATGGTAACAATAGCTGATAAAAGCAGTCTGGTGCGTTTCTTTTGCTGGGTTCCGAATTGTCGGGATTTAAGGGTTTTCCCACAACTGTCGGAGTTTACAGGGGTATGAACGATTACATTTTTCTTGCTTCTCAGTGAACGATTATCGTTTATCAATCTAAAAAAAGGGCGAATACCCTATCTATGAGTATCGCCCTTCAATTACCATCTGAAAATTAACTACTTACTGAATATATTATACTCAATAGCAGTTACAAAACCGGCTATAAAGCAGCTATATTTTTCTCCAGGTCATCAAGCTGTTTTTGCATATCGGCAAGCCTTTCTTTTTCTCGTTCTACTACCTCAGCTGCGGCCCGGCTGATAAAATTCTCATTACTAAGACGACTCTGTGCAGAAGTTATACCCTTAATTAGTGTTTCTTTCTGCTTAACGAGTCGCTGCTTTTCGGCCTCAACATCGATAACATCGTGAACAAAAATCTCCAGCCCTGTACCAACAGCCACTGCGGCATTAGCCGGGCGGGTAGTCAGTTCAGCCACGCAAGTAAGTTTTTCAATACCGGCGAGCTTACCCAGCAAAGCACTACCGGAATTTATCACTGTCGCCAGCGAATCAGCTGCTTTGATAGTTATAGTAACTTTATTCTTAGGTGCCACTTGATACTGGGTGCGTACCTCACGAATCTTACCTATAACATCCTGCAATACGAGCATATCTGCTTCGGCAGATTCATTAAACAGACTTTTATCGGCAACAGGCCAGGCAGCCCTGACCAGCAGAGTCGAGGGCGACAATGGGGCAACACCTGTCAGTGAGCGATCTGGCAACAATGTATTCAGATGCTGATAAATGCCTTCAGTAATATACGGCAGGAATGGATGCAAAAGACGCAGACTGGCATCGAGCACATAGGCCAATACCCGCTGAGCAGAACCTTTGCGACTGTCATCCCACATTCGCGGCTTAATCAGCTCCAGATACCAGTCGCAAAGCTCGTTCCATATAAAACGATACAGGGCGTTGACCGGTTCACTAAACTTGAACTCATCTATCTGGGTTGTAACTTCGGCAATGGTCTTATGCAGACGCGATAATATCCAGCGATCTTCCAGTTCCAGTTCAACCTTATCACAAACGGCCAGCTCCTCCAGATTGCTCATAGCAAAACGCGAAGCATTCCAGAGTTTATTACAGAAATTGCGGCCGATATCGAATTTCGGTGAAGAATTAACCTTGCGGCCATCAGGCAATGTCATAGCCTCTACCGGCAGACGCACATCCTGGGTAAGCGTGGTCATTGCCGCCAGGGCAAAACGCATGGCATCAGCACCATGACTATCTATAATATCCAACGGGTCGATACCATTACCTAATGACTTACTCATCTTGCGGCCCTGACCATCCTGGATCATAGCATGAATGAATACATCGCTAAACGGTATTGCATCAAGACAATACTGCCCCATCATTACCATACGAGAAACCCATAGCGTAATGATCTCCCGAGCAGTACAGAGTACATCGCCGGGATAGTATTTATCAAGTGAAGCCGATTTATCTGGCCAACCCAGAGTACTAAACGGCCATAAAGCTGAACTGAACCAGGTATCCAGCACATCGCTGTCGCGCTGCCAGCCTTCTTTTTCCATCGCCTGTTCCAGTTCCGGGAATCCGGGTCTGACACAAAGATAAGTCACCGGCCCGGCCTCACCCTGATGCAACATACGCACCGTACCATGCTCGCAACGATTAGCATGCTCACCAGCCTTACTCCAGACGGGTATCTGATGCCCCCACCATAGCTGACGGCTTATAGGCCAGTCACGCAGATTTTCCAGCCACTGCTGATAATTGCGGTTATAGCGGTCCGGGGTTATTTTCAGGCTGCCATTAAGCAGTGGTGCCAGGGCCAGACCAGCCAGCGAATTTGCCGGTATATCAGTACCAGAGAGATTTTCCGTGCCATACATAGCAGCTTTACTGTCAATAGGCTTTTTCACTGCCACATACCACTGATCTGAAAGATACGGCTCTATCGGCACATGGCTGCGATAGCTGTGACCAACCTCATGGGCATAATCGCGTACATTTTCCAGTAAGTCGTGAGCTTTGAACCATTCCACTATTGCCTTGCGGGCCGCAAAACGATCCAGTCCAAGGAACTGTTCAGCCTCGGTTCCGGCAGCATCAGTCCAACCATGTTTATCGCTTATACTGCCATCTGGTGCCATAATATTTATAACCGGCAGCTTATGCCGCAGACCGATCTCCCAGTCGTTAGTATCATGGGCCGGTGTAACTTTCAAAAATCCCGTTGAAAAACGAGCCTTTTCGTCAGCACTCTCAGGATCAGGCAACACCACATGATTATCAGCAACAATGGGGATCAGCCGCCCAACCAGGGGCAAACGCACCATCTTACCTACCAGAGCATCAGCCCGCGGATCAGATGGATTCATGGCAATAGCCGTATCACCCAGCATTGTTTCCGGACGGGTTGTAGCCACAGTAATATACTGAACCGTCTGACTATTAAGATCCACAGGTTCAGCCAGCGGGTAACGCAAATACCAAAATGAACCGGCTATGGTTTCATGCTCAACTTCATCATCAGCCAGAACTGTCTGGGTGGCAGGGTCCCAGTTTACCAGGCGTTTACCGCGATAAATAAGACCATCAGCAAAAAGACGCAAAAATACCTCGCGAACCGCTTTGGCACAGACTTCATCCATCGTGAACCGAACCCGGTCCCAATCACACGAACAGCCCATCTGTTTGAGCTGATCAATTATCCGAGCCTCATACTCATCTTTCCAGTTCTGGATACGGCCAACAAACTCGCTGCGTTCAAAATCGGTACGACGCTTACCTTCCTCAGTCAATATCCGCTTTTCCACCACCGTCTGGGTAGCGATCCCGGCATGATCAGTTCCCGGCATCCACAGGGTATTACGCCCTTCCATACGCCTCTTGCGTATGAGAATATCCTGCAAGGTGTTGTTCAAGGCATGTCCCAGATGTAAAGCCGCCGTAACATTTGGCGGTGGAATAACTATGGTATAGGATTTTCCAGGCCCGGCAGCATCAGCGGCAAAAGCCTTGTTCTGCCCCCACAGTTCGGTTGCCTGTTTTTGCATCTGACCGGGTTCATATACCTTGGATAGCGGTTCTGTCATTATCGTAATATCCTGAAAAATAAACAGTTAATATAGTTCTTATAAAGGCTGTTTATTATAACCTCACAAACCGGCTCCGTCAAGAAGCTGAGCAAATAAGTTATTAACACTATATAACAAACTGCCAAATATACAGTTAAAGGGTATTGTTCTGATATTTGTTTTTCCTGCTTGACATATTCTTTTTTTTACTGTCAAATTCCCTGTATCAAGATGAAAACCAAACTAACAATTCAAACGGACCGTCCGCAAACGGGAAAGATCAATATGGCAGTTGACCGCCAGATACTCGATATGGTTGAAACCGGCACTTCCGGCCCCATACTGAGATTTTATCAATGGTCAGAACCGACTATTTCTCTGGGATACTTCCAGAAAGAAAGTGATATTGCCCAACTTCCTGCCCTTCTGCAAGAGCTTCCCTGGGTTAAAAGAATGACTGGTGGTGGAGCTATTTTACACGACCGAGAACTGACTTACTCACTTACTGTTCCGCTCCACTCAAACCAGCCAGTAAACGATCTTTACCGTCTGGTACATGATATCTTCATTCAACTACTGCGAGAAAAAGGTATAGAGGCCCAATATCGAGGGTTCAGCGACAAAGGTAACAGCCAACGGGGCCCTTTCTTCTGTTTTGCCCGCCATCACGAGCTTGATATAGTCACACCTGAGGGTAAACTGCTGGGCTCAGCTCAAAGACGCAGCAAAAATGCCGCTTTACAGCATGGCTCACTGATCCTGGAAAAGACCTGGCCCCAACAGCCAGGAACCGCTACAGGAGCAGATTTTGACATTAACTGGTTCATGCAAAAAGCCGGAGAAAAAATCGAAGCAGCTCTGGGCTATACTTGAATACCGGATATCAGCTCAATTGCTTACCTTAATTTCAGAGTAGCCAGAGCCAAAGCAGCAAAGGCAATACCCAACAACCAGAAGCGGACAACCACTTTAGGCTCATTCCAGCCGCTTAAGTGGAAGTGATGATGAATGGGTGTGCATTTGAATATTCTTTTACCGCCTGTGCGTTTAAAGTATGACACCTGTATCATAACACTGAGCACCTCTATAACAAACACACCACCGAGAATAACCAGTAAAAGCTCGTGACGGGTAACAATAGCAGCATAGCCGATAAGTCCGCCTAAGGGCAAACTGCCTGTATCGCCCATAAACACCTCTGCCGGATAACAATTGAACCAGAGAAAGCCCAGACAGGCCCCCAGCATTGCCATACAGACAATAGATAACTCACCAGCTCCCGGTATCTGCGGTAATCGCAGATAACTGGCCCAGGTCTGATTGGTCGTCAGGCTCAAAGGCTCACTGGCAAGATAACACAAAACCGCCAGCACCAAAGCGACAATACCAATACAACCGGAGGCCAGGCCGTCCATGCCATCGGTAAGATTAACCGCATTACTGGTGGCTGTAATTACCAAAATCGACATAATAAGGAAGCCAATGAACTTAATATCAAAGCCTGCCTTACAAAAGGGCAGCCAGAGTTTCTGACCATCTTCTATATTCTTAAAATCTACCAGATAGAGAAAAGCACCGACCAGAGCCCCCAGCCCTATCTGATACATCATTTTTTCCCAGCTCAACAGACCATGGCGATTACGAACCTGAGACGACTTGGTCAGCTTCAGCCAGTCATCGACGCCACCCAGCAGGCCCAGCCAGACCATAACAAAGAGTCCTTTAATAACGAACTGATTAGTAAGGTCTGCCCAGAGCAGAGTACTGACGATAATACTGATAAGTATAAGAATGCCGCCCATTGTAGGGGTGCTGTCTTTATGACTGTTTTTCTGATTTAATATTTCATGGTCAAAGTTCGGAATATCGCCGATCTTCTTTTTCTTGAGCCAGCGAATAACTTTGGGGCCCAGCCACAAGCAAAGCAGCAAACTGGTAAGCATAGACAAAAGCGACCGTAATAGCACTTCTTCCCAGGAATAAAAGCCCAGGGTGTTAAACATAAAATCTTTGAGATAATGTTCCAGAATTAAGTATATCATTTAATCTTCGTATTTTTTATAAATGTTAATTTGAGTTGAAATTGTCCTGCTAAAACCAGTATTTCAGAAATTGCCCTATTGCCAGATCCGTACTATTTCAGTGCAGCACTGCAATTTAATCACCCAGACAACAGCCGGTCATTCTGGCAGCCTGAAGCAAAGCACTTTCAGGCGGAACAACTTTACGCTTACCGGCAACCTGATCCAGAGCAACGGCAGAGGGAGAATTATTTATCCAGGCTGCCATTATATTTACATTACCCTGTTCAATAGAATCAGCAGCAAATACACCCAGCATAGTAGCCAACTGTCTGTCGGCAGCGGATGGACAGCCCCCCCGCTGAACATGACCTAATACGGTAGCCCGAGCCTCAGAACCTGTCATTTCCTGCAATTTGCGTGCTATCTGACAAGCCAGCGGCTCTTGGACCATATGATAGACTATCGGAGGATTATCGAGTTGTTTTTCTTTTACCGGATCATCACGCAAGTCAGATACTCTGGTAGCCTGTAGCAGTGAATCGTAAACATCTTCTGCCTTGCCCTTTTTATCAGCATCAGAATCACTTTTATCAGCTTTTTCCTTACTCGCTTTTTCAAGAGCAATTTCTCTACTCACAGCACCTTCAGCCACGGCAATGATCGAATGATTAAAGCCAGCTTTTTTTCTGGCGGCAATATGCCGGGCAATTTTTTCCAGCTCGAAGGGTATTTCAGGAATAAGTATAACATCAGCACCGGCAGCAACACCGGCAGAAAGTGCCAGCCAGCCGGCCTTATGACCCATAAGCTCACATACCATTATCCGATGATGGCTCCTGGCAGTAGAGCCAAGCTGTTCAAGAGCATTAGTTGCTATCTGAACGGCAGAATCATAACCAAAACAAAGCTCTGTACCCCAGACATCATTATCGATGGTCTTGGGTAAAGTAACCACATTTAATCCTCGTTTCATTAATTTACAGGCATTTTTCTGAGTTCCACCGCCCCCCAGGCACACCAGAGTATCAATCCGGTTTGCCATAATATTTTGCAGGGCAATGTCTTCCAGATTGACTTTCTCGCTGCCAATGCGGACTTTTCTAAGTTTAAGCCGGCTGGTACCGAGCATAGTACCGCCAACGCTGAGTATCTCGCCGACATTATCGTCGCAAAGCTCTACTGTCTGATTGTTGATCAGGCCGCTGAAACCATCATAAAAACCGATCACATCCATGCCCCGCCTGTTAGCAGCGAGAGTCACAGCGCGTATCGCAGCATTAAGCCCGGGACAATCGCCCCCGGCTGTCAATATGCCTATACATCCTGATCGCACAGTCATGAGCGAACCTCCATGTTACCAAACAGACCCTGCTTCAAACCGATTATGCGGCTGCCAGCAAGAGCATGTTATTACCAGACTATTTCGCCATTCAGAGCTTCAGGCCAAAAGGATTATCATTACCCATGCAAGACAAACCGCCTTTGAGGTCCTTTTTGCGTTTTGGCTTAGCAGTTTCACTTGCCGGAGCAGGCTGTTCCGGGGCATTAACCAGATTTATCTCTTCCTGGCTGATTTCCGGAACGATAAGAGCCTTAAGACTAAGAGCTATACGCTTGCGATTCTGATCAACTTCCAGAACTCTGGCCTTTACCGTTTCGCCTTCCTTAACAGCATCAGCCGGTCTTTTAACATGTTTATCTGACAGTTCAGAAACATGGATCAGGCCATCAACGCCGGGCTCCAGTTGCACAAAAGCACCGAAATCGCTCAAACGAACAACCTGACCTTCATAATCCTGACCTACCACATACTTCTGCTCAATATTATTCCACGGATTACCCTGCAGAGCCTTAATACTCATAGATATCTGCTTGCTATCCTTTGAACATTTCAGGATTTCAGTCTCAACCAGATCACCAATCTTGAGTACATCCTGCGGATGATGCACCCTGCCCAGCCAGCTCATTTCACTAACCGGTATAAGACCATCAATACCAGGTTCCAACTCGGCAAAAGCACCAAAATTCATCAGACGAACAACTTTGGCCTGAACTCTGGAACCAACGGGATATTTTTCTTCAACCGTAGCCCAGGGATTGCCATTAACCAGTTTAAGACTGAGGGAAAGGCGTTTCTTCTCCTGATTTACTTCTTTAACAAATACTTCTACTTCCTGACCGGCAACCACCATTTCTGAAGGCTTATCAATATGAGCCCAGCTCAGCTCGCTGACATGTACCAGTCCTTCTACACCGCCTAAGTCAACAAAGGCACCGTAATCCATAACGCTGCGTACCACGCCCCGGCGGATCTGGCCGACTTCCAGCTCGGTCCAAAGCTGCCCGGCATTAGCCTCCTGCTCAGCCTGCAATATACGGCGACGACTGACAACAATGTTCTTATCACCATGCCCGGCCTGAGTTACCTCGCAAATAAACTTACGGTTAACATATTTATCCTTATCCTCATCTTCAACCCGATGCAGATCGATCTGGGAAATAGGCATAAAGGCCTTAACGCCGCCTTTGATCTTAACTTCCAAACCGCCTTTATTGCTGCCAGTAACGGTAACTTCGACATGATCGCCGGATTTCAGGTTCTTGAGCATTATCTGCTGTGCTGCGGCATTACGAGAAAGCATGATCATACCATCTTTAGGATCACGACCCACGATACAAACATCAATGGCATCACCCTCTTTTATATCAGGGCAGTCACCAACCTCGGCCATCGGCAGGAAACCCTCACTTTTACCACCCAGCCCGGTAATAAACAGACCGTCTTTGGCAATTCTGAATACCTGACCGCGTAATATGCCGGGGATAGGCTTATCATCAGCACTTACCGGAGCCGAAGCCCTGGCTTTGGCCGGAGCAGCCAGAATACTATCCATATCTAATAAGGACATATCACCCAGAGCATCAGCGATCTCTCTTTCCACTGAGGCAGAGTCTATATCTTCCGGGGCAATGGGCTTACCAAACTCGGTTTTCTTACTGGCAGTATTAAATGCCGGGTGCTCATTACTGGCGATTACTTTAACATGATCGGGAGTAACGGGAGTAACAGGATTAACGCTAGCATCAGAAGTGTTATCTATGCTGTTTTGGTTGTTTTCCGGAGTCTGGCTCATGGTTATGCCTACCCTTGCTTAAATTATTAAAATACATATAGTTATAAATCATCACATCCTGTCGGGGCTCAGTTCATAACAGTAGAGCCAAAACACCCAACAGGAAACCAGCTCTTTTGTATCGCCAGATTAACGACAATCACAAAGAGCTATAAATTATATAGTTCCGCAATGCCTGTGTCTATGAAAATAATAATAACTCGCACAAATAGCCTCAGGACAGCCAGGACGCAGCCAAAAGTAGTAAGATACAAGACACGCAGTAATGCTTAGCATAAATAAGTTTATTTTTCCACTCGATTATTTATCTTCGTGCTTGTAAATATGTCCAAAATAAGAAATAATAACAGTTTTGTAAAAAGATGAACTATCGTAACCGTTTACTC
>JAFGDI010000340.1 GCA_016932145.1 Sedimentisphaerales bacterium | reverse complement strand
GGTTTTCCCGGTAAGAGAGGCAATGGGCTTGCCCAGTGAATCATTGGTCGTTTCAATATCGATCATTTCGAGACCATCGCGCAGGCCCGTACCTAATAGTTTCAGTACGGCCTCTTTAACGGCATATCTGCCGGCGAGTCTTTCAGAAGGGTTCTTTTTATATTGCCTGGCATAATCACGCTCAGCCTGGGTGAAGATACGCGAAAGCCCCTCCCAGCTATGACGGGCCAGCATTTGCTCGATCCGGACAACCTCCACCAGATCGATTCCCTGACTGATATATCTCTTGTACTGCTTCATCTCAGATTCAATTGGTTAATTCACTGCCAGTAGAAAAGTCTCTACCCTTGACCTCAAAATTATATCTGGCAGCCAAAGCTCTTTTGCCAGCCACTTTGTCTTCCATTGAGATCACTATCTGATACTTACCCGCCTTAAGCTGGGGTATCTTGAACGGGCCACGCAGGAAAAAGTCTTTCCGCTTATTGTAAGATGGGGTATCAACCACATCATCACTTACCTGCTGCAAAACATTCAGACTGGAATCAAAAAGGGTTATCTCGGCGTGCAGACTGGTAGAATATTTACCTTCATCATCTTGCAGATATTGATAATTTTCTAATTCACAATAAATTAAAACTTCACAGGCATTACCCGCTTCTAAATAATTTTTGGCTATTTCCTGATACTGTCCGAAATTATCAACTCTGGAACAGACTTTGAAAGTAGATATTTTCAGATCGGCCTTATTAGCAATCTTATCCTGTAGTGAACGAATAGCACTAAGGGCACTATTTGCCACCATAGGGTCATTACTGCTGGTAAGCTGAGAGCTTAATATTGTAGCGCGTGCCAGAGCGATACTATCGCGTTGCTTTTCGATCGGGATCATATCAAGCTCTTGCAAGGCCCTGTCATGCTCGCCGCGAGCGGCATAAGCATAACGCAAAGCCATCTGCAGATCGACATTATCAGGATCATTGCGTAAAAGCCTTTCCAGATTAACAGCAAGCTCATCGACATTAGTAATACCTGCCTGGGCCTGTAAAGCCGGTGCATATTCAGCCCTGGCCCGGATAACCTTAGTATCAGGTGTAACCTGCACATTATTAACCGGCATACTGGCTAACTGATTGTTAATTGTAGCTTGTGGTGTAGTATTTCCCCCGGCATAAAAGACCGGAGTATTAGCCGGGTTACTATCCAATCTGGGTAAAGCATAACCGTTAGTTGACGGCTGTGACTGGGTAGCATAATATCCCTGATTACTGGATAATGACGGCTGTGTCGCCGGGGTTTGCTGCCAGCTATTAACCGCCCCACCAGTTGATTGCATATTTGGCTGTTGTACGACAGGTGTCATAGTCTGATTAACAGTATTAGCTGGCAATTGTCCGTTAACTGTTATGCCAGTAACTCTGGCAGCTTTAATTAACGGCTGACCGTCGGCCGGCTGGGCATAACCGCCGTTAAGTGACTCTGGCTGGCCCATAGGGTTAATACCAGCAGGCAAAGGAGGTAAAGCCGGTTGATCAGGCCGATATTGCTGCCCCTGCGTCACTGGCTGATATTCCATTTGCCGCTGTTGGCTTTCAGGCCGATATCTACTCTCAACATCATTCAAAGCCAACTGTCTGTTATCATACCCTGAATTACTCTTTGATGCTGAACTATAGCCAGAAAATTGCTGGTCATTATCAGCAAACTGATCATCACTGGCAAACTCAGCATTATGGTAATCTTTCTGCTGCTTTGCCACCGGTCTGGCATCATCTGGTAACTCAATAGAGACAAAACCATCCTGATCGGCTCTGGGGTCTGAAGGATTATAATACTGATATGTTTTAGTCTTACGCGGGGCTTCTCGCTCTTGAACCTGGGCCAGAACCTGCTCATCACTCAATAATGTTTCACCGGCTGGATTCCGATTCGCGGATGAACGCTTGTTCATCCGCGAATTGAAGTTCCATTCCTTCATCTCCTGATAATCGTCAGAGATCTGAGGGCCAACTGAAGCGTTTTCTCCCGAGTAGTTGCCTACTCCATTCAGCTCGCCATCTCTGTAACCACCGGCCCGGGTATTAACCGAACCAACAGGAGCACATCCTCCGGAAAACATTATATTAAATATCGATAATGCCGCCGTGAGCTTAACAGCCCGGCGGACTAATCTCTGCTCTGCCATAGAGGCCTCCGTGCAACAGGAAATAATTTCCCTGGTATGAACCAAACAATCCATTGTTCTGACGGCTTATTATCGCTGACAGATCATTTTCTGCCAAATATCACTCCCATTAAGAGAAATAAGTTCCGATAACAGTAACCATTATCTATTTTAACACTTAAATTATTGATTGCAAACCTTTTTCACCCTAAAAAACTTTCTTTTTTTCAGCTTAACCCCAATACCTGCCGATAAAGTCATTTTTTATAGGTCCTTTACCCTGCCAAGCAGAAATTGCCTTGAGACTTGCACTAATTACCCATTTTAACACTCATTACAATGACTGAAATATTTACTTTTAAAAAGAAAAAAACCGGAACAAAGCCGGTTTTTTTCGTTTATATTTTTAGCAAAAGCCTGAAAGCCGGCTTAGTTACCTGTGTTCATAAAGAGTATTCGACCGCAGCTCGGGCAGGTTCTTACCTCATCTTTGGTCAGAAGTCTGTTAACCAATTCCAAAGGAACACCCATATAGCAACCACTGCAAATCCTGTCTTTTTCGGTGATTTCCGACATTACATCGCCATCATTGCGTTCAGCCAGACGCTCAAAAACATCTTTTAACTTAGGTTCGAGCTTAGAAGATAATTGCTCTTTGCGCTCTTCGAGCCTGTCTATATCTAACTGAATATCACCCCGGGTAGCCTCAATATCACTCAATATCAATGTCAGGTTTTCTTCCTCAATCTTAACCTGAGCTTCTGTTTCTACAATCAATTTTTGTTTCGATTCGACTTCCATCAGCAGTTGCAATAGTTGCTCTTCCAGCTTGGAAAGATCTGCTTTATCAGTATTTATGCGAGAAAGAACAGAGCTGTATTCTTTATTAGTCCTGGCAGTATTCAAAGCCACTCGCATTTTCGCAATATCTTCATCGCGACTTTTGCGATCCAGATCTAATCGATCGTAGTCCATGCGGGTATTTCTGATCTGCTCTTTCTGGGCTAAAATAGAATCCTGAAGCTGCTTGATCTTATTTTGCTGTCTCAGTAGTGTCTGGTTAGCCTTTTTGAGCTTCGCTCGCGCATTTCTTAACTCATTTTCTACTGCCTGAAGGTCAACCAGCGAACTTAAAACAGGACCCATGGCATCTCCTATCTACTTGTTTTGCAAAGTCTTATAATATTGTCTCTTCCTGGCGGCCAATCATGACTATGACTGCCATTAAATTCAGTTTAGAACAGGAATTATCTGTTTATTTGGGTATAAATGCAAGAATAAAATCTCATTAATAGCGATAATTAATGGTAGCACCAGAGCTTAAAGCCATAATAATAAAAGAGATACAAACCATAACACACCAGATTGAGTGTTTTGTATTTTCTTCTTGCCGAATGTATCGTTCTAAAATATAAATAGTTATATATGATATCTATCCAACAAGAGCAAGATGCCTGTCTGTTGACAGTAAAAGCGGTCCCCGGCAGTAGCCGGACACAGATTGGAGGACTGCTGGGCGATGCTGTTAAGATAAATGTTGCAGCCGCCCCGGAGAAAGGCAAAGCCAATAAAGAATTAGTTAAATATCTGGCTAAAATTCTGGATATATCAAAATCTTCCATTACAATAGTCGCTGGCGAGAAGGATCATCGAAAAGTAGTCCGCCTGGCAAATATCACAAGAGAAAAACTGGAGTCTGTACTAGCAGAGTTTTTATGATAAACACTGAAAAATCAATAGCTTATATTGCACTAGGCAGCAATCTGGGTAATCGCGGTGGTAATATTAATAAAGCCCTGGCATACCTGGAAGCGGTCAGCGGCCTGGAACTGGTGAAAATTTCCAGTATTATTGAGACTATACCACTAGGCGGCCCGGAAGGACAGGGAATGTACTTCAATGCTGTTTGTAAGATAGCAACTGAACTTACGCCCTGGGAACTGCTTGATGTTCTGTTGGAGACAGAAAATCGGCTCGGACGAATTCGTACAGAAAAAGATGGACCAAGGACTATCGACCTTGATATACTCCTGTATAACAATGAAATAATCCGGCAAGGCGACAAGCTGGTAATACCGCACCCGCGTATGGCCAGCCGGCGCTTCGTTCTGGAACTTATGGCAGAAATAGCCCCGGAAGTAGTTCATCCGGAACTGAATGCCAGCATGATAGAACTGCTTGACAAATATGATAATGGAGAATAAATCAAAATGACAGAAAAGACATTCGAACAAAGAGTTCAGGACAGTATCGACACCATACGCCCTATGTTGCAAAATGACGGCGGCGATTGTGAATTGGTAGCGATCGAAGGCAATGTGGTTAAGATCCGCTTTCGCGGTGCATGCCAGGGTTGCCCAGGTGCGGCTATGACCCTGAAGATGGGCATCGAGCGCAGATTGCGTGAAGACATACCTGAGATCGAAGAAGTAGTAGCCGTAAGATAAAGAAACCAGCAGGAGTTCAGTTTCAGGCTGAGATACCAGTGTAATATCTCAGGTAGGAACTGAGCTCCTGTTTTTTTGATAACCATGATAATCTACGACATATCAATCCCGATATCAAATGCCACTGAGCCCTTTCCGGGCGACCAGCCCTTTTGTCTGCACTATCAAAGCAAACTGACAACCTCGTCTGAATACGAACTTACCTGGTTCGAGATGTCGTCGCATCTGGGAACTCATATAGATGCTCCATCTCATTTCATTCCAGGAGGCAAAACGATAGATCAGCTTGATATGAGTCTGTTTTTCGGACCTGCCCGGGTTATCGACTGCACTAATTGCCAGCAGGCAATAAGGCCGGGAGACCTGGAAACATATCTGGCAGATAAACCAGTCCGGGTAATACTCAAAACAGGAAATAGCAATAAATATCTCCTGGCGTCAACAGCAGAAATGCTCATAGACCATAAATGCCGGCTATTGGGCATAGACCAGATGTGTCTGGAAGAGCCCTCAGATCAGGCATATAAGATACACAAAACTTTGCTTAACGCCGGTCTGGTAATCCTTGAATCTCTCGCTCTGGGGCAAATAAAAGCTGGAGATTATTTTTATGCCGGTGCCCC
>JAFGDI010000339.1 GCA_016932145.1 Sedimentisphaerales bacterium | reverse complement strand
CTGACCGGCAGAATACAGATAATATACAATGATAAAACCCTGGGGCAGAGCCTGCTCAGCTGGCTGTATCGCACCTTAAGGCTGGACCTGGGACTGTAAACAAACATAACTGTTAAAATGAAATACCCGGCTTGATATCAATTATCAGGACGGGTGTTTTTTTAAGATTTATGGCAAATTCATGTTGCTTCATGTCCCGCGGGTATTACCCCAGAGCTCTACATGCAAACGAGGTGAAAATCTGAAATTATACTTCAGACATAATTCCGCTACTACAGGGGCAATAATGCGATACTGCTGACGACCGGCGGCCTTGGGCATAAGCATTGTCATGCTCCGCAACTGCTCACCATCAATAGCCGACAAACCGGCAAGCTGCTCTAACAGGTCTATTATTTCAGGCATGTCCTGCTCTGAAGCAACAACGAATTTTAACTGACAATCATAGGCAGAAAGATAACTGGCGATAACTTCAGGCTTTAACGCTATTTTTGCATAATGCTCCGGATCGCAGGCATCAGGGAAACTGTTAGACAGCTTTGGACTTATACTAAAAAGGTCACAAGTAACCGCTCGATAGTTCAGGGACGCTGTTTCTATTGTAATATGACAGCCAATAGCCTTTATTGCATCCAGCAGAACATCAAGATGCTCAACACTAAGCGGCTCACCGCCAGTGACTACTACATGACCGGCATTATATGACTTGATCCGGCTGATGATATTCTGACTGCTCATAAACTCAGCCTCAAGCGTGTCCCAGGCAAAAGCCGTATCGCACCAGCGACACCGCAACGGACAACCAGCCAGCCGCAGAAAAACAGAGGGCACACCAGCTAACCGCCCTTCACCCTGCACCGAATAAAATATCTCCGAAACCGGATATGTCATAAAAAACTCCTGAAAATCGAGTTTAAATAAATTGAGCATTATAACATCGACTATGATAACCCAAAATACAAGACAGTGAAATGATAATTTCCGGCTTGTTGAGAATGAAAGTTGTAGGCAGTTTATCAATCATAGGGCCAATCGGAGATAAACCTTACAGGCCGCAGATTACTGATAAAACAGGACAAATAGAATACCAGCCTGATGGTTTAGTCTGACCTATAGGTCCTATTTTATTGGTCCAATCGGTCCTATAAGTCGTATTTCCTATCTGTCCTATTTTCCACCACCAACTTTATAATCTCAAGCAAGGATGCTTGAGCTACTTTAAAACATATTACAGCTCGCTAATTGAGCCAGTCAGCAACAAACACAGCCAGATCAGCCAGATCAACCGTCCCAGACTTATCAAGGTCAGAAAAGTTATCACTACTGCCCGACATCTGCCAATTATGGGCGATTATCGCAAAATCACACAGATCGACCCTGCCGCTATTATCAAGATCTGTATCGCGCTCCCAAGCCAGGAACGGATAACCATCAGCCGCCATCCGCCAGATAGCCGGGTTACCATCAGCAGCAGTAAAATCCCAGCCAGCATCTATAAAGGTATTTATGTCCTGCATCTGGGCAGTTGACAGGCCGGTAGCACCACCGATAATATCACCAATATTAAACAGACCGGTGACTTCAACATCCCAGAAGCTGTTGGTTGATTGGTTGAAAGCCCGTGGATTTGACGCTGAAACAGATACCGTTGAATAGCAATTGTCAATACGGTTTACTCCATCTACATAATTTTGACAGAATATAAAACCGCCATATCCCGAAACAATATTACCTTTAGCGTAACAATTGATTATGCTTGATGTTCCATAACTCTGCCCACAAAAACCACCGATACTATATGAATAACCACTTGTTCTGATATCTGCCTCAGCATAAGAACCAGCTACAGCCGCATTATTGTTATAGCCTATCAGACCACCTATGTCACCACAATCAGGTGCATCGATCACTGCCTGAGCCGAACAATCACTGATGGTACCAAGACTATTCCCTCCACAAAGGCCACCAATACTACTACCTGCATAATCAGTAATTGTAATAGAGCTGCGACGAACATCACAGGAGGTTATTGTACCTGTATCATTAAGACCAACCAGACAACCAATATTTGCAACTGTGTTACCTGGACTTTTTATCAGAACTCTGGCTGAATCAATTGTCAGGTTTTTCACATTTCCTTTGTTAATGGAAATAAAACCATTTACTGCTGATGTTGTCGTACTGCTGATGCTGACATTGGAAATTACATGACCCCGCCCGTCCAGCACACCAGTGAACTGCTTTGCCGTAGTACCGTTTTTACCGATAACACAGCGTTCGTAAGTGTACCCAGCAAAGTCAATATCAGCCGTAACCATAAAATGCCCGGCATACATTGTATCTGTCATAGCATTTATCATGCCCGCTGAGCTTAACTGCCAGGGATTTTCCGCAGTACCGACACCGGGGTTATTGGACCAGTTATACGAGCCGAGGCTTATCTGAAGAATGGCTGTTTCGCCGGGCTGGAAATTTAGCCCACCCTGAACCATAAATACCGCACCGGCTGGATAGGCAAGATTATAATCGTACCCAACTACCGCATTTATACCCGACTCTGCCAGCAGAGCAAGGGCATTACTCTCCGACAGGCCCAACAGGTCCCGGTAGTCAACTAAAATAGTGTCCAGTTCCCATATCAACCGTGGATATCCGCCATCTGAAGGCATAAACCAGATATCATTATCTGCAATATCAGATGTTTCCTGCAGAACAATGCCCCAACCAGCATTTATATAAGTGTTTATATCCTGCATCTGGGCGGTTGACTTAGCTGTGGCTCCATTACTAACAGTTCCAGCCGTGCCAATACCGCTGGCCTGGCAATCCCAGAAACAATTGAGTACTGAACCCATAATTCCATTATTATCTTTTCCAATAAATCCATTTACCGAAACAAAAGGAGATGTAACTTTTGTTGTTGAATAGCAATTTTGTACACTGCCTGAATTAATTACAGAACCAATAAATCCACCAGGAACTACATATGATGCATAAGAGGCTTCTACACTACCACTGGCAAAGCTGTTAGTAATATTACTACCTAACGCTGCAAAACCGCCAGACGCTCTATCAACAACATTACAAATATCAACATCGGCGAAACACCGATCGATATTAACTCCATACCCGGCAAAACCACCTAAATATCTGTTATAAAAACGGGTGTCACCACCATCGATCATACCTGTGACAAAACAGTTGTAAATTATTTTAGGTGAATCGCAGGCTCCAACAAAGGCTCCGGCATAAATAGTATTGGAACTGTTTGTAGTTATTTTAATGTTTTCCAAACCCAGATTTTTGACCACAGTTTCTGAACCTGTAACAACTGGGAAAAAACCAGCAAAATACTTCGTTCCAGAAGAATATTCTATTGTCATACTGTATGCATTATAACCTGATATTGTCGCATTTCTTACTACATGGCCATTACCATCAAAACTGCCGCGGAACTGCATATTAGAGAGAATGTCGGAGTGAACCACGCAGCCATTAGAGAAGGTATAATTACTCAGATCCAGATCATTCATCAGCTTAAAATAATAAAACTGGTCGTTTTTCATACCAAAGAGCATGCCGGGCGTTGAGATCTGATAGGGATTATCTATCGTTCCAGCACCGGGGTTGGTTGACCAGTCATATATGCCGGTACTAACCACAATTGTAAGCTCGGTGGCATTACGCAATACCCGGCAAGGCGATTCTGAGCTGATAACCAGACCAGCAGCTACCAGACGACTGCAATCGTACTTGACCGTCGCCGTTATACCGGCAGCAGCCAGAGTTGCGATAGCATTAACCTCGGTCAACCCTTTAAGCGACTCTATGTCAAAGAAAACCGTATCATTTCTTGGCTGGCTCCAGGTGAACTTGGGATATTCATTTTCAGCAATGACCCAAAGTGAATCAGCCGTTGCCTCATCAGCCGGCACAATATTCCATCCGGCATTAAGATAAGTATTAATATCCTGCATCTGCTCTGTTGGCAAACCGGTAAGACAATAATCAAGTATCGGCTCCTGCATAGCAGCTAGTAAGACAATATCATCTTCTGATAAAGGTACTGAATAGATACGATAATCGTCCATACTGCCATTAAAATAGCTGACATAAGAGCCATTAGACAAACTTGTGCCAATTGTCACATCCATTTCAGAGGCGGTATCTATGGCCATTGTCGCCGATACGGTGGTATTAGAATCAAGCTCACCGTCAAGATAAAGCTGACAGTCGGAAATATCGGCATTTTCAATATATGGCAAAACAACGGCTATATGATGCCACTGGCCATCGTTAATGGCTATCGATGATTTCTCCGTACCACCATAAACCGCTATACGATATTTACCATCAGCATCCATCATTAACTGCCATAACTTACCGTTTACACGATCACCCCAGCACGAAATAGTACCGGCTGTAGTAGATGTCGTCTTAACCCAGACTGAAACCGTGCGGGAATTACTACCAGGTATAGACTTATAATCAGTCATAACAAGATAATCATTAACACCATCGAAAGTCAGACATCCGCCAAAAACACCAGCAGTTGACCAGACCGGCGAATTCATAGCAGTGGCATCAAAAGTCGAAAGAGAACCGGTATTTTCAACCACAGTACCTGAAGTTTCGTCGAAAGTAAAATGCACATCTAATGGATTATAGGGGCTGCTTAATGGGTATGTATCTGAATCCCAAAAACAATTTTCTAAACCACTGGCTCCCGAAAGATTAT
>JAFGDI010000338.1 GCA_016932145.1 Sedimentisphaerales bacterium | reverse complement strand
GATATCACTAATTCTGATAACAGCTTTGGTGTCTCAATTTTCAACGATTGCCGTTATGGCTGGGATAAACCGGCTAATAACCTGCTTCGCCTTACCTTGCTGCATACTCCCAGTGTTTCTACCAGATACACCCCGCAGAGCACTCTGGATATAGGCCAGCATAAGGTAACTTATGCCATTGCTCCTCATACTGGCAAATGGGATGCCGGTCTTGTTCCGCAACGGGCTGCCGGCTTGAATCAGCCGTTTATCGCTGCTTTGGCTCCGGTTCATGGCGGTTCGCTGGGCCGGGAATATTCCATGCTCCAGGTTGATAATGATCAGGTAATGGTCAAGGCCGTTAAGAAGGCACAACGCTCTGATGAAATTATCGTGCGGGTCCAGGAACTGTATGGCAGGGCGGTAAATAATGTTAATCTGTCATTTGCCAGTGGTATTGCCTCTGCCCGGCTGGTGGATGGCTGCGAACGGTATATCAGTGATCTGACTCTGGTTAATGGTAAGGTCAACTTTAACATGACCGCCTATCAGCCGATGTCGTTTGCTCTTACTCTGGCTGAGCCGGGCGTTTCTTTAGCTCCTGTCAGCTCCGCCCCGGTTACTCTTAACTATAACCTCGATGCCTTCAGCTATGACTCAAATCGCGCTAATGGTGATTTTGATAATGGCATGACCTATCCGGCGGAACTTATCAGCAGTACCATTACCGTTAATAACATTCCCTTCCAGATCGGTTCCCGTCAGGATAATAGCAATAATGCTCTGGCCTGTACCGGCCAAACGGTTAATCTGGGTGGTCATTCATATGATTCACTCTATTTTCTGGCTGCCGCTCGCGGTGGTGATTCTCAGGGAACTTTTATGGTGGCTGGTCAGCCTGTTACCGTTTCTGTTCAGGACTATCACGAACATGTCGCTGACTGGGGTCGCGAGATCGAAGTGCCTTATATCAAGAACGACACAGTTGGCTGGGTTGGCACGCATCGCCATAAACCAACTGGAAATATGGCTTATGAATTTTGCAATATGTTCCTCTATAGATTGGACTTGCCCGCAGGTACTTCTTCTGTCGTTCTGCCAGATAATAGTAATATTGTTGTCTTTGCTATGACTATGGTTGATAAGCCATCGGATGCTATTAACATGGGTTCAGAGCTAATCGATAATCTGCCTTATCTGCCCAAACTGGCCCCTAAGCCGGAAACCAGAACTGATCTGGCTTATCTCAAGCCGGCTTCTGCTGATAGTTATGTTGGCGGTGAAGTACCGGCTTTAGCAGTTGATGGAAGTGTTCTTAATAACAGTAAATGGTGTGCAACTGCTTCAACGGTTGTACCCCATTGGCTGGTAGTTGATTTACAGGGGAACTACGATATTGATACGGTTATGGTGTTTCATGCCAGTGCCGGCGGAGAAGGAGATAACTGGAATACTAAGGATTTCGCTATTCAGTCCAGTCTCGATGGGGTCAATGACTGGGTCGATATTGTAAATGTAACCGGCAATACCGCTGGTATCAGTCGGCATGAGTTTATGCCTGTTAATGTTCGATATCTCAGGCTTTATGTAACGCAGCCAACCCAGGATACAAACACTGCTGTTCGTATATATGGCTTTCAGGTTTATGGCCCTTGCAATGGCTATTTAGTGACCGGCGATGTATCTGGCCCGGATGGTAATACTGACTGTAAGGTGGATCTGTTCGATATGCAGGCAATAGCATATAACTGGCTGTTATGCAACCAGCCATTGAATCCGGATTGTGATGACTATTGGTTTGCTCGTTATCCTGATAGTGGTTCTGAGTTTACTGTCCCTGATGGCTCTTTGGGCTCTTTACCGGCTGATAAACTTGCTGCCCATTGGAAGGTTACTCAAGCCGGTGGTACGACCTTGCAGGACTTCACTGCAACTAATGATTCTGGTACTCTCGCCGGAGATATAACACCAACATGGCAGACAGGCTGGTTTTCTTCACATGGTACGGAAAATAAGGCTTTGTATTTCTCCCCTAAAGGTTATGTTGAAGTAAGCCCCAATACTTCAGCTCCTGCTCCCAATTTACATAATATCACATCTGAAATTACTATTTCTGCCTGGTTTAATGCTGATGACTGGGCGGGTAATCGCCGGATACTGCAGAAAGGTTCGTCCGATAACCAATATCGCCTCCTCGCCGAACGCGGTGAGCTGGTCTTTGATATCTATAATATCGGCAGGGTTGCCACCACATTACCAAATGCGGGGCAATGGCATCATATTGCCGGTGTTTATGATGGTAACGCTATGCGGCTCTATATTGACGGTATTGAAGCCGTTGTCAGATATGCCAGTGGTTCAATAAATATTACTTCCGACAAGATCTATATTGGCACAAAGAACCCATCTGCTCCTTCTGGCGATCACTTCAAAGGCTATTTAGATGATATTCGTATTTATACCGTTGGCCTTACATCGCAGCAGGTACGCACCCTGGCCAGCCAGGGCGACAATCTGCTGCCTGTCATTCTCGATATCCATCGTCGCCAGGACATAATGGTGTCACTTATGGGTAATTCCGCCCTTGATGCCGTTGTTTTTGATGTTAATTCTGATCCTCTGTCTTTCAATTGGACCGAGACTTCAGGTACAGGCAATGTCAGTTTTCTGCCATCTGCCACAGTTGAAGACCCGACTGTGCAATTTGCCCAGTCTGGCTCTTATACTATACAGCTTGAAGTTTCAGATGGTAGTGGGCCGACCAGTAAAAGGGAAACAGTTTTTGAGCTGGTGGATATGGACGAGCAAAGTATCAGGCTGATGGGTCTTGATATCACTGGTGACATCACCGGCGATTGCCATATTGATATATACGACCTGGAACAACTGGTTGGTAACTGGCTTAACGAGGCATTAAACCCGGTAGAGTAAATGGTTATTTCAGGACAACTTTTCCCAGATTTATGCAATCGGCACCTGCTATAATCTATTGAAGTGTATTTGATATAAATTTTGTAAAATTAATTATAGAGGTGATTTGTGTGGCCAAAATAGCCGAACTGAGAAATGGCAGCTTTATC
>JAFGDI010000337.1 GCA_016932145.1 Sedimentisphaerales bacterium | reverse complement strand
TTGTCTAATCCTTTGTACTTAAATGATGGCATATATTTCGTAAAGACACATCATGATGCGTCTCAATAATTGGCTAATTTTACATATTATTTACGAACATCTCTTGCATCGGCCGGTTATGTAGCCAGCTGGCATTTCTAAGACGCATAATCATGCGTCTCTACACTTCATCAGACTGGGCCACTCGCAATATCTCTTCCAGCGAGGTCTGACCCTGCTCTACTTTCCTCATGCCGTCCATACGCAAAGTGGTCATACCACTTTCCAGAGCCGTCTTCTTGATCACCATTGCACTTTTACGCTGATAAATGCACTGGCGAACATCGTCGTCAACTATCATCAGCTCATAAATGCCTGTTCGACCGAGATAGCCGGTACGGAAACATTTATCGCAACCGCGAGCCTCATACACCTTTTCAAACCCGGCAAAGGCCAGGCCCATACGCTTGACCTTATCGCTGTCAGCAGCCAGTTCAACCTTACAGTGCGGGCATAATCTGCGAACCAGTCGCTGTGCCAGTGCCCCGGCGACAGACGAGGCTACCAGATAAGGCTCAACATTAAAATCAAGAATACGAGTGATAGCACCGGCGGCATCATTAGTATGCAGCGTACTGAATACCAAATGGCCGGTAAGCGAAGATTGGATTACCATGCGTGCCGTTTCTTCATCACGCACCTCACCAACCATTATAACATCAGGGTCCTGACGCAATATATGCCGCAAGGCAGTAAGGAAAGTCATTCCCTTACGATTGGCAACCTGTATCTGACTTATACCATCAAGATGATATTCGATCGGGTCTTCTACCGTTATAACATTCTTTTCACGCGAATCTATTCTCTGCAGGAAACTATAAAGCGTTGTACTCTTTCCGCTACCGGTAGGACCAGTAACAAAGATAACGCCATGCGGCCGGTTGATCAGTTCGTCGATCCGGCCATAGTCGTAATCACTGAGCCCTAACTGCTGCAAAGAATACACTCCGGCATTCTTGTCCAGAATACGCAATACCGACCGCTCGCCATAGGCTGTAGGTACGGTACTGACACGCAGGTCAACTTCACGCGGTCCGATACGAACACTGCAACGACCATCCTGGGGCATACGCCGCTCGGCTATATCCATGCCGGCCATTACCTTAATACGAGATACTATCACCGGCAATACCCTGACATCAAGCGTGAGCATATCGTAAAGCAGGCCATCAATACGATAGCGAACCATTACCTTTTGCTCGAACGGGTGAATATGTACATCAGAGGCACGCATCTGCAAGGCCTTGAAAAGTATGTCATTTACCAGACGAATGACCGGCGGGCGATTAACCACATCAAGCAGATCTTCACTGGAGACATCACCAATAAGGCCCTGAATACTGGTGGCATCGAGTTCTTCGGCCACATCTTCCAAAACTGTGGTTCGCTGTTCGTAGGCCCCGTTTATAGCCGAATTTATAACCGCCCGACTGGCTAATGCCGGGATCACCGGGCATTTAGTCATATTGGCGATATTGTCAACGGCATAAACATCGAGCGGCTTATTTGTGGCCACAACCAGTGTGCCGTTACGATTTTCTATTGCTACAACACTATGCTGATGAGCATAATTACTGGGAACCGACTGCACAAATTCCAGCGGTACAGATGCAGGTTCTATATGCTCAACGAACTGCATACCCAGAGCCAGGGCAAAGAGTCTGAGTATCTGATCTTCAGTGAAATTGCCCTCGGCCAGTAACATACGGTCAAGCTCAGAAGGGTTATCAGAAACCTCTATCTTCTTTACACAGGCTTCCAATGCGTCTTCCAGGTCGCCCGGGTCAACTGCACCTGTCTTTCTGGCAGCAGCCAGCAGTTTGTCATGTAGTTTTATACTCACTATTTTTATTCCAACTGACACAGGCATCCCTGCCTGCAATTTTGTTCATTCAATATTCAGTTTTGTATTATTTATTACTGGCATTATCTCTAATACCATCTCACTGCATCAGAAAAAGATCACTCCTCTCTGATCGCAGCTTCCTGGGGCTTTTTCTCAGCAGAGACAGGCTCATCAGTATCTTCCTGCTCATCTTCCAGAGGCTTACCATCTTTGAACCCTGGTATTATCGGCATACCGTTAAAGCTGTCTCTGAGCTTTTTCATCTCTTGCTGATCTATCTCTGAGAGTTTTTTGAGACTCTTAAAGTCAGGGTCTTTATTAGGATCAAAAGCAATTGTTGCCTTGATAAACATATACAATACTGTTTTGCCCTTAGCCTTGTTTATACTGCGGAACAAGGCACCGACAACCGGAATATCACCCAATAAAGGCACTTTCCTGACAGTATCTGACCAGTTGGTCTGGGTCAGACCGCCCATAACGATTGTTGCACCATCGGGTAATAAGATACTGGTCTTGAGTTCATTAGTTGACTTTCCTGGTGGAATACCATCTGAACCCTCACCTTCAAAGCTGTCAACATTGATCGTTATTTCAAGGGAAATAAACCCTTCCTCAACCTTTTCACCCGGCTTAAGCTCTGCCCCTATATCTGACATGCCGATCTGCGGGGTAATAGTAAGCGTCGTACCAGCTTCAACATATTCATTGAACTCGGTTATCGGGGTATCACTGCCTGCCGGCAGAGTTGTCTTAGTGGTCGGCTTTTGCTTGGTACTGGTAAACGATGCTTCAGAATTATTATTTACCAATAAGCGGGGACTACTGGTAACTTCCGAATTAGTCTGAGTCGCCAGTGCTTCCAGAGTTGCATGGATAATATCATCGTGGAAAAATGCTATTGTACCGCCGCTACCCATAGCCACGCCATTACTATTAGTCGATATTTCACCCAGATTCATTGGTGATATGCCCGAGACTGAATCTGTGCCGCCAGTAGAAAAACTCTCCTGTAATGACACACCCAGCTTGAATGAATCGTCCAGTGATATCTGAATGAATTGAGCTTCGATCAGAACCTGCGGCATTGCCTTGTCCAGCTCATCGATCAGCTTGGATATCTGGGCACGCTTCTGCTGGTCAGCCCGCACTACGATAAAGGGCGTATCTGTTACCGGCACGATCACCGTCTTGCCCTTGACCTCCTGCATCTCTTCACTTACCGTCTGGTCATTTTCTACCAGCAGTTCATTAAGCACTGATGCCAGATCTTCAGGTTTGCGATGCTTAATAGAAAAGACTTCATAATCACCCAGATTACTATCGGGCTGAACATCTATCTTTTCTATCATGCGGGCTATCTCTTCATGCTGATATTTGGCAGCATAGATAAAGATACGATTTGAAGTCTTATGCACCGCTACAAATATCTCCGGCTCTTCTATATTGCCGATCATGGTAGCAGTATCTGTATTGCGATACTGGAACATATCGCGAGTATCAGTATTGTTATTGTTGGTACGATTATTGGTATTGTTACTGCTTCCGTTGCGTCTCTGATACTTCTCGTCCAGGTCAGCACTTGACTGGGTCAGGCCCAGGTCATCGAGAATAGTCTTTACCTCTTCCACGGTTACAAACTCAGGCTGATATGACTCGATAATCATCTCATCATACTCACTTGGCGGAACATCAAGAATAGGTATAAGGCTTATCAGCTCATTATACTGCTCAGGTGTACTAACCACCAGCAGGCGGTTTGTACGATCATCAGGCAGCAGAAACGGGCCGCGCTGCGATACACTTATTATCGACGAGATACCCTCACGACTCTGAGTTGTGCGATTGGTACTATTTCTGGAACTACTATTCTGACCAAATTGATCATTAAGATTGCTCTGATTAGTCCTGGTATTAGTACGATTATTTGTCCGGCTTGAACTACTGCCGGATGGGCCAGAGCCGGCTTCTTCCTGCTCTCGCATAATTGAAAGCAATTTGGCCATCTGATCGGCTGCTTCTGAACTTAATATATACTTAAATGCGGGAATGATCTTCAGGTCTAGCCCGATAGACTTATCTAATATCTGGATTAATTCTTCAACCTGAGTGATCTGTTCATCTAAACCAACTACGAACAAGCGGTTCAATCGATTGTCCGCCATTAAGAACGGGCCTTCCTCGCCTGCCTGCTGAAAACTTGACTGGCCGTCATTGCTCGAACCATTATTATTGTTATTATTACCCGACTGATTAGAGAGATTAGGGAACGCCGCCTGAGAACGACGACGGTCTGTTGAGCTATTAGCACCTGACCGGGGTTCCTCATTGGCATTTAATGCCTGTATCAGCTCAGTTATCTGCTCGGTAATAGCCTCCACCTCAACGACATTGAAGGTGAATATCTCCAGGCGAACCTTACTGCCTGGCCACTGCTGATCGATCATCTCGGTCAGCTCTTTAGCCTGGTCGATCTGCTCCCGTACACCAATTACAAATATACGATTAAGTCTTTCATCGGCCATCATGAACGGCCCGGTACCCTCTTCATCTGTTGTGCCAGAGCCGCTGCCGGTCTGACCGGGGTTAGCATTAGGATTGTTAGGGTTAACATTACGAGATGTAGGTCTGCGGCTGGTTACCCCGGTAGTCTCTGTACCAGCACCGGGGGCCTTTCCACTTGACTGCTTGTTTATTGCATCAATAAGATCTTTTACCTTACTGACAGTATCAGCAGCCTCGGTATTTTCCAGGCCGATTATCTCCAGCAATATTTCACCGCCAGGCAAGGGCACATCAAACAAAGACAGTAATTCTTCAAATAATTTGATCTGGTCCGGCCAGCCCAGCACGATTATCCGATTAGTACGCTCATCAACCAGAACAAACATACCCGGGATCGAGCTACTGCCAGATTGCTGACTGGCTGTTTGTGCCCGACGCGGATCACGAAGCGGCTCACCACGCATTTGCTGAATCATAACCGGCTCTGATTCTTCTACACCGGAATTCCCCTGATCATTTTTCAGACCATTTTCTTCGTCGTTCATCGCCTTCATCAGCGATTCGATCTGGGTAACTACATTTTTTGAATCTACATATACCGGGCTGTATTTTTCAAGTTTAACCTGCGGGCCGCTCTTGGGAACATCAAACAGATTAAGAATAGTTGTGACATTTTCCAATTCAGCTTCTGTACCAATTACAAATATGCGACCTGTTCTCTTATCGACAGTAATGT
>JAFGDI010000336.1 GCA_016932145.1 Sedimentisphaerales bacterium | reverse complement strand
GGCTTGATAACCGCAATACAGTTTACAGTCGTGTGGGTGATGTTTTTGCTCTTGGCTGTACCTTATTGACCGGACTGATAGCAATAATTACGCTGAAAAGAAAAAGCAGATTAAATAATAAGAGCGTTCAAATGACGCAGAATTGAAAAGATGAAACCGATACTAGATTATAACATAGATGATATTACCAATTTACTGATCTCTCTTAAGCAGCCAAAGTTCCGGGCTGGTCAGATTGCCAAATGGCTTTTTAGTGAGCAGGTGAGTTCCTTTGAGCAAATGACCAATCTGTCTAAGGAATTGCGGCAGATGCTGGCGAGCGAATATATGGTTCGCAGCGGCGAGATAGTTAATACTGTTATCTGTCGAGATGGCACAAAGAAGTTCCTTGTCAAATGGCCAGATGGTGTGCAGACCGAGACGGTGTTAATGGAATATCATGATCGCAATACGGTATGTATCTCGACGCAGTCGGGCTGCCCGGTTCGTTGTGCATTCTGTGCCTCTGGTATTAACGGTTTGACCCGCAGTCTTACCGCAGGTGAGATAATTGAGCAGGTTATAATAGCGGCTGAATCGCTGGGTGAGCAGCGGTTGAATAATGTAGTGATCATGGGTATGGGTGAGCCATTTGCTAATTATGCTAATGTAGCCCGGGCGATAAAGACTATGAATGCCGACTGGGGTATGAATATAGGCTCCCGTCATATTACACTAAGTACCATAGGCATACCAGACAGGATAATCCAGTTTGCCCATGACTTCCCGCAGATCACTCTGGCGATAAGTCTGCATGCCCCGAATGATAAGCTGCGTGCAGAGCTGATCCCCTGGGCGGTTAATTTTCCCATGCGTGACATTCTTACTGCTATCGATGATTATTATGAGATAACTCATCGGGAAGTTACTATTGAGTATGTAATGCTTGATGGCGTGAACTCTCTGCCCAAACATGCCGAGGCCCTGGCAAAACTGTTACGCCCATACCGTATAAATGTCAACCTGATAAATTACAATACGGTGAGTGAAACAGGCCATAAGCCGGCCCATGAAAATGCCGTTAATAATTTTATGGAGATACTCAAAGACCGGGGCATCAATGTCCACCTGCGTCAGTCAAAGGGCATAGACATTAATGCCGCCTGCGGCCAGTTGCGTAATAGCCATAACCAGCAGAGCAGTCAAGATTAGTTTCGGGGTGATATAGTCCTCACACCAGCACAACGGGTTTGCCGGTTTGGGGGTGGCTGGTGATGATTATGTCCTGGTGGTAGGCTCTGGTAATATACTCTGGGGTTATTACTGCTTCGGGTGTGCCATCGGTGAGCATTTCCCCTTCGTACATGAGAATAAGGCGATCGCAGTATTTGGCCGCCAGGTTCAGGTCGTGAGTTACTACCATTACGGCCTTACCATTTTGTGCCTGGCGGGCCAGCAGAGAAAAGAAAGCTGATTGATGGTGCAGGTCCAGCCCGGTGGTAGGCTCATCGAGCAGGAGTATTTCCGGTTCCTGGGCGAGAACTGAGCCGAGCAATGCCCTTTGCTGTTCACCGCCAGAGAGACATTCTATATTTCGATCGCGAAATTGAGTTACCCCGGCATCGGCCATTGCTGTTTCTATTGCTGCTATATCTGACTTGCCGACGAACCCCAGGCCGTTCAGATGACTGTAGCGGCCCATAGCCACAACCTGCTCAACGGTATAGCCCGGCACAATATTAATATGCTGGGGAAGATAGCCGAGTTTGAGGGCGATCTGTTTGCGATCGATCTTGCTCATATCGTCGCCAGTTAGTATTACCTTTCCCAGACGAGGTGTGATTATCCCGGCGGCTATCTTGAGCAGAGTGCTTTTGCCAGCGCCGTTTGGTCCGATAATGCCGGTCAGCTCGCCAGCGGTGAGTGCCAGAGACACATCTTTTACCTGCAAGCCCGAAGGATTATAGCCAAAGTGTATATTATCTAATTTAAGCAGCGTATCTTTCATCTTTTCTAATTCTAAAGCAAGGGTAGCTTGCTAACAAGCAATAAGTCATTATTGTCTGTGGGCATTTATGCAGTCAAAGAGCATCTGGGCGATCTTGCCGCTTCTCACACCCGGGCGGTTGAGTATATTTTCGTCCAGTAGGAAAACTCTCTTATTAGCGGTGGCAGGTACATCCAGGTCGTACCATTGTCCGATAAGTTCAGCAGAGCGGTCTTTAATATTCAGGGCACTGGTCGCCTCAATAATAATATCCGGCGAACGGGCAAGTAGCGATTCTCGGGAAATATCAGCATAGGGCAGGGACAGGTCGTTGAAGATATTGATGCCCCCGGCGATCTCAATAAGCTCAGCCAGGCAGGTCCCCGGCCCGACAGTGCCGATATTGGTTAATGTGCCGGGCTTGCGATTGAGACATAAAAAGACTTTCACAGGTTCTTCCTGCCGGTGCATTATATTTATTGCTGCAACCTGAGATTTAACATTGAGCAGCTCATTAAATATCTCCTGACAAAGCCTTATAGCTCTTTCCGGACAGTTTAATACCGCACCAATGTGGAGTATGTCATCATACAAGCTGTTCAGGTTGGTCATTTTCAATCTTTCAAACCTGATATTATTGCTATCACAGAAATCCTGTATTTTTTTACTGACACCCAGACTGATTACCAGGTCCGGATCAAGAGCGGTAACGGCTTCAAAATTAGTATCGAAAAAGCTGCCGACTTTGGCAATATCTTGGGTTTCTGGCGGATAATCGCTGAACATATCAATACCTATGAGTCTGTCCTGACAGTCCAGAGCATATATTAGTTCAGTGCCCAGAGGTGTAATGCAAATAATTCTTTGTGGATAACTTGTGGAAAAACTGTTACTACTGTCTGTAGTATCTTTATTATTTTGATTTAACTGAGTTTTTTGGCTGATGAGGTTACCAGCTATCAGCAGGGCAATACCGACCAATGTCAGGGTAATGGCAGTGAGCAAGGTTTTATTATTGATTGTATTATTCATAAATTGTCTTATTGCAATTAGTTAGTATTTATAATTTTTGTAATTATACATTCAGGATCGGCTGTTTTATCACTAAAAGAGCAGATTATATCGTGACTACACATTATAGTATTAGTTATATTCGATACAATCGCTAATTACTTGCTGACCGGACTATTCGGAGGAGATTATCTTGATAAAGTGGAAAATCATGTTAAATGCCTGATTATTCATTAATTGCCACAATGATGAGAGTCGATGTAAAAGCTGGACTGATTGTTAAGCAAAGAATCAGGGAGAGAACCGTTAATAATAACTGGAGGCTCGGTAGCGATGCGAAAAAGGAAATTTGTAGTT
>JAFGDI010000335.1 GCA_016932145.1 Sedimentisphaerales bacterium | reverse complement strand
ATCAAAAGACTCAATAATGAAAAATACAGGCAATTGCCAACGGAATGCGAAATAAACACAAGTAACTTTTAAAATCGGAAATGAATTAAATCTCAAGCAGGGATGCTTGAGCTACCATCATGGCAGAAGATATGGGAGACAAAACAGAGGCCCCTACCCCGCGACGGCTGGAGGAGGCCCGCGAAAAAGGGCAGGTTGCCAAGAGCATGGACCTTAGCGCCGCTGTTGGCCTGCTGGCCGGCCTTATCGCTCTCAATAGCTATGGTTCTTTGATCACCGAAAAGTTCATCGATATGTTCCAATGGTCATTGGCTGTGGATTTGTCTGTTACCAATGCTAACGATCTGCTGGAAGAAAGCCGTATAGTAGTGATCAGAAACACTCTTGCTATTCTGGGGCCGATCTTCGTTGTCCTTTTTGTCTGCTCTTTAGTTATCAATGTTCTTCAGGTGGGATTTATGCTCACCGGCAAGCCGCTGGCTCCCTCATTTGAAAAGATATCGCCGATAAGCGGCTTTAAGCGGATATTTTCCAGCCGCAGCCTGGTAAAGACCATTCTTTCACTGGCCAAAATAGGTATAATCGGTCTGGTTGCCGGTCAGACCATTACCGAACAGATGGACACTATCGTCTCACTTTCTGGTCTGGACTTCATAAAGATCATGGCCGCCGGGGGCAGTATGACCTTCACCCTGGGCGTACGCATCTGCCTGATATTGCTGGTACTGGCCCTGATCGATTATGCCTACCAGAAATTCAAACATCATGAAGACCTGAAAATGAGTAAAGAAGAGGTCAAAGAAGAGATGAAACGCATGGAAGGTGACCCATATATGCGTCAGCGGCGGCGTAGCGTGGCCCGACAACTGGCCTCTCAGCGAATGGCTCAGGCAGTACCCAAAGCCGATGTGGTAATCACTAACCCCACCGAACTGGCCCTGGCCCTTAAATATGACCCGGAGAACATGCCCGCACCCAAACTTGTGGCCAAAGGATCAGGATATATGGCCCAGCGGATCAGGCGTATAGCACTTGACGCCGGCGTGCCGATAGTCGAACGCAAGCCACTGGCCCGCGCCATGTTCAAAAGCTGCGAGGTCGGCGATTATATACCGCCAGACATGTATAAAGCCGTTGCCGAAGTGCTGGCCTATGTATTTGAACTGAACGAAAAAGGCTTCAAAAAGAAAACCACAACCAGAAAAGAGTCAGACCCAAACCAAACCGCAGATGACTTCATAGCAAATTTCGCTGATAACTGACGATAGGGCATAATTTTTATAACCACAAACCACGCCAACCACGCGAGAAGTTGTTTTTCTAAGCAGAGAAGCTAAATGGTTAAGTGATCAAACCTCAGATCAATGCAAAATCTGCATTTCCATCAAAGTGAATTACATAACTGTTTTACATCCATTTCTTTATCCGGAAATGTACCAAGTACATTTAATTCACCCAGAAAACAAAAAAACAACGACCAAAACAATGTATGTTTTTGACAAATATATTTATATAAGACCTTATAATATAATACCTTAAACGAAACAGTACCTGGTACTCTCCGGTTATCTGTCCGATCACCGGCAAGACTGTCTTTAACCTTGAAATCTTTACAAGTGCGACATAAAATAATTGAGCAGAAAAAACAATGATCCGCAGAATAAGCATAGAATTGCCAAGAGGGAACAAATATGATCAGACTGGAACACATTGCTATCTGGGTAGCAGATATGGAGAAGATGTGTGATTTTTATTGCGCGTATTTCCAGGCTACAGCTTCGGATAAATACATCAACCCGAAAACAAAGTTTGAGTCGTACTTTCTCTCTTTTGCCCAGGGTGGTCGGCTGGAAATAATGTACCGGCCTGACATTGAGAGCAACAACAGCGATCAGGAGCGAACCGGTCTGGCCCACTTTTCCATTTCAACCGGCAGCACAAAAGAGGTTGACTCACTTACCGCCAGATTACAACAAGATGGCTATAAAGTAATCAGCGGTCCGCGTACAACCGGCGATGGCTATTATGAAAGTATGATCCTGGACCCGGAAAATAATCGGTTGGAAATAACCGTTTAAGTTGAGTGCCGGGTTACTTAACCATAACGATCATAGCGAGCTCTACTGCGGCGTTAAGAGGCAGTTCACTGACACCAACGGCAGTACGGGCATGACGGCCAGCATCACCGAAAATTTCCTGAAGGAGGTCAGAGGCGCCATTAGCGACCTTAGCCTGATCGGTAAAGCCGGTATGACTATTAACAAAAACCTCGACCTTAACAATACTCTCAATAGTATCCAGAGTACCGAGCTTTGTCTGAAGCTGGCTCAGGGCATTGATCAGGCAGAGACGGGCTGCCTGCCGGGCTTCGTCCAGAGTGAGGTCATGTGGTACTTTTCCGGTATAAAGCACTTTGCCTTCTCTTGAGGGTAACTGACCAGAGAGGAAAAGCATTTTACCGGCAGCAGAAACGGGCAGATAACTGCCCACCGCTGGGGCTGGCTCTGGTATTACTATTCCCAATTCATCCAGTTTTTTATTTATATCTGACATTTTAACCTCTTAATTTATATTATCTTAATACCAACTTCGTTTGAGATGGCTATAATTTCAATGAGTCACGATAATAACTTTAATTTATAACAATAGCAAGCATCTTTGAGGATTAAAGTGATGAGGCAGACCCTTAATGCCGATATAAAACCATGGCTGATAAAGCGTTATAACAGCTAAGATGACAAATTGGCAAAGCCAATTGCAGCAAAACAACCATAACACATTATAAACTTGGGAGATAGAGCATGAAAGGCATAATATTAGCTGGTGGCAGCGGAACCCGTCTGCACCCTATGACCCATTCAGTAAGTAAACAGATATTACCCATTTACGACAAGCCAATGATCTATTACCCACTGTGTACTATGATGCTGGCTGGCATTCGTGAGATACTGATCATATCGACGCCACGCGACCTGCCGGTATTTCGCGACCTGCTGGGCGATGGCAGTCAATGGGGTATTTCACTGGAATACGCCGTACAGCCCAATCCCGAAGGTCTGGCTCAGGCCTTTATAATCGGTAAAGAGTTCATTAATGGCGGACCTGCCAGTATGATCCTGGGCGACAATATATTTTATGGTCATGGTCTGGCCGGTTCTCTGACTCAGGCCAGCGAGATAACCAAAGGGGCAAGGATCTTTGGCTATTGGGTAAGTGATCCGGAAAGATACGGCGTGATCGAATTTGCCAAAGACGGGAAAGTGCTCAGCGTAGAAGAAAAACCACAAAAGCCCAAGAGTAACTATGCCGCGGTAGGACTATATTTTTATGACAATAAGATAACTGATATAGCCAGTTCAATAAAGCCCTCACCCCGGGGCGAACTGGAGATAACCGATGTCAATCGTAAATATTTGGAATTAGGAGAGTTATCAGTCGGATTATTGGGTCGCGGCACCGCCTGGCTCGATACAGGCACACCTGATTCTATGCTACAGGCAGCTAGTTTTGTATCTACCGTACAGCAAAGACAGGGCCTGATGATCTGCTGCCCGGAAGAAGTAGCATATACGAAAAAGTACATTAATGCCGAACAGGTACTGAGATTAGCTCAGGACCTGAAAAAGAATCAATACGGTCAATATCTGATCTCTCTGGTAAAAGATGGTATCCACATGTAACTCCGAACAACTGGGGAAGGGTAAATGGTCACCAAAACTGGAGAGACTGATTTAAAAATAAAAAAGCCTGCCGTCGTAAAGAACTGGCAGGCTTTTTTAACATGGGCAGAGAAGGATTCGAACCTTCGTAGGCTCACGCCAACGGGTTTACAGCCCGTCCCCTTTAGCCACTCGGGCATCTACCCAACAAGGGGGAACTTCAATCGCTCAGGGCCAAGGCCCCTACCTGAATCGAAGACACGAATTATAGCACAAACATTTAAGGCTGGCAAGTTTATAATCATGCTTTTTCATGTTTTTTTGGCAAAAAAAAAGTTGAAAAACTCTGCCAGAGCCTCAAAGGTAAATATCATTGAGGCTTCTGATTGGTATTATTCTTACTTGCCATGCTTGCCTTAATATCGGCCAGAAGCATTGGAATTATCAATATTGGTACGCCCACACAAAGCAGAGAGTCGGCAATATTGAATGTAGGCCAGGGGTCAGCAGGCCAGAAATGCAAGTTAACTTCGATAAAATCAATTACGAAGCCATTATTGAATAAACGGTCATAGATATTACCCATAGCCCCGGCCAGTATCATACCACAAGCCAGATGACAATGCCATGCCTTGCGTGGACTGGTGGCAAAAATGGCCATAATAAAGCATACAGCAACAAAAGACACAGCCAATAAGAAGGCCGTCTGACTGGCAAAAGCTCCCCAGACTGCTCCGGGATTGAATACCGTTGAAAACCTGAGATAGTTTTCAATAACAACCACTTCCTGACCCGAACCTGGCAGGCCCAATCGGTCGAGAGTCCAGAGTTTAGTGAGCCTGTCAGCAGTAAAACCGGCAATAAAAACCGGCCAGAGGAGCAGATGAGCCCTTAACGCCGATAAAGAGCCTGAGACGATCATTTTTTGCAGGAAGTTATACACAAGCCAACTCTAAAACTATATAAAATGGTTATTTAAGAAAAAAGCACCGCAGGCTTATAATATCCTGACGGTGCATTTATTTCAAGGGAAATAGCAACTGAGAGTGAGTTATCAATCGGCATCGATATCAAGATCGATATCGATATCAATATCTTCACGCTCTTCACGCTCTTCAATATCATCATCATGATAATCATCAATATCATCACGATCTCTCTCAGAGTCATCGTCGTCATGCTGCGAATCAGCGGAAGTCTTTTCCTTGCCTTCGCCAGGCTCGTTAACGAGCCCCTTTTCAAGCATAGTACGGAACTCTATAGTATATCGGGCATAAGGCTTAGCGTTAAGTCTGGCCCTGGTTATCTGTTTGCCAGTGCCTTCACAGATACCAAAATCACCTTCAACGAACTTACGGAGCGCACGGTCGATCTCGAAAAGCATTTTCCGTTCAGAATCCATAAGCCCCAGGGTAAATTCCTGCTCATAATTATCTGTTCCGATATCAGCCATATGAACGGGCATAGTAGAAAGCTCGCCACTTGAGTTTTTGTCAAAGGCTCCGTTTTCCATTTTATTCATATCACCAAGCAGGTCTTTGCGAAGGGCCAGGAGTTTTTCGCGATATGCTTCTAACTCCTTTGGGGTCAAAGGTTTTTCCTGCACGCCGGCAGCAACATCCTTTTTGCGTTTCACCCTGACAGGTCCCTGCTTTTTTTTCTCTAATGCCATAATGTGATTTCCATATAATATACGGTTCTAAATAAACCGGTATCAACTAAAAAACAACTTTTGCAAGAGTATAGAACATTAATCAATCAGGTCAAGATAATTTTTCTATAACTCGGTTTAATAACTGAAGTAACAGGAATTTCAACGCCAAAACCCCATTGCCTGCCCCATGCGTCCGTCTTTTTCTCGATACGGATAGCCAAGCCGGGAATGATTATCGGCATTCTACGGGCAAATTTTAGATAAAAATGGATAATATTGAAGAAAAAACGGACTTTTGGGCGAAAATAAACAGGATTAGCATACATATTAATAGAATAAATAAGGTCATAGCCAAAAAATATGATAAAGTCACACAAATACAGTAATAATTTAACATTGGTAGTGGAAGAGATGCCCGAACGAGTATCGGCAGCATTTGATATAGTGGTAGATGCCGGTGCCAGTCGCGACCCAGAGGGATTAAGCGGAGCAGCGACAGTGCTCTCGGAATCGATACTTCGAGGAGCTGGCCCCTGGGGCAATATAGAGCTTAACGAGGCTTTGGATCGTCTGGGCATACATTTCAACAATAATGCCGGTCTGTTAATCTCAAGTTTTTCGGGTGTAATGGTAAATAACAACTTTCAGGAAGGAATGAAGATCTTTTCTGAAATATTACTGCATCCGCATCTGGCCGATGAAGAATTTGAGAATTGCCAGGAACTGTCAATTCAGGCTTTGGAATCGCTAGACGATGATCCCCGGCAGAAAGTATCGATCCTGGCGAAAGAGACCTACCTGAACAGCCCCTATAACCGCCCGGTTATGGGACGGATCGAAGAAATAGAAAAGCTCAGGAATAAGGATATAAAAGGTTTCTGGCATGATTTTTTCACACCGGCAAATGCTATTATAACAGTAGCAGGCGGGGTAAAGTTTGAGCAGGTGCGAGATATGCTTGGCGATTTACTGGGCAGCTGGTCAGGTGCAAGTAATCCAGATCAGCCCGAGTTAAAGTACGCTCCGGGCTATCGCCATCTGGCCAATGATGGCTCTCAGACTCATATTAATCTCACCTGGCCGTCGGTACACATCAGTAATCCGGACTATTATAAGGCACTGCTCCTGAGCAATGTACTTTCCGGCGGCATGGGCAGCAGACTATTTACCGAGGTAAGAGAAAAACGCGGTTTATGCTATTCTGTCAGCGCACATCAGATAACCCTGGCCAACAAGGCGGCAATGACCGCCTATGTCGGCAGTTCGCCAGAGAAGGCCCAGGAAGCTCTGGATGTAATACTGGCGGAACTGGCAAAGTTGCCCCAGGGAGTAAGTCAGGACGAGCTGGACAGGGCCAAAGTCGGCCTGCGAGCCTCATTGATCATGCAAGGCGAGTCAAGCAGTTCTCGTTCGGTGTCTCTGGCCAGCGACTATCTGTATCTTAAAAGAACCAGGACCTTAAGTGAAATAGAAGCAGCGATAAACAATGTTTCACTCAGCGACCTGATGGACTATATAATCCAGAACCCGGCAGGTAATTTCTCTCTGGCCACAATTGGGCCTAAAGAGGTGACATTCAGCCGGTAGTTATTAATAAGGCCGTCGTGGAAATGCGGCTGGAATTTGCAAAATCGAACATTAGTACAGACTCACTGGCGATCCAGGATGGAAAAACAGACGAGACTGAAGTTCTTTGAATTTCGAGGCAAATAATATGGCCACAAGGAAGAAATCTGTAGTATCTCTGACAATATTAGGTATCGTCTTATCATTTACCCATCTATCAGCTCAAGAGCAGTTAAGCCCAGCCCCAGAAATCAATCCCCAACTGGAATGGTCGAAAAATGCAACGGAAGCACAAACTGCCGAACTGATAAAGCAGGCAGAATTGCTGATAAGACAAAAACAGCAGGAGCAGGCTGCCGGCACACAGGCAGGATCATTAAAGCCAACAACTGAAACCCCGGCGACAGAACTGCCAGTTGTCAGCGATGGCGAGACCGGCCAAAGGGCAAAAACGCTGGAAGTAAAACCCCAGCTACAATATCAGACAACAGGTGCGGGAGATTATCCGGATCGCCCTGCCCGAAGCAGGTCATACCTCAACACAGCAATAATATACTGGCTGCCAGGTGCCTTTGCCCTGCTGGCAACTATATGTATGCTCATATATGCAAAGATACAGCTAAAAAAAGCTACCCGAGCCGGGAAAAGAGCTTCAATGCTGATAGCTGAGATCGAGGATCTGCAAAAGAATATAAAACAGTGGGAACTGGAAAGCCACTATAATCATATCAGCGAAATGTCTGTCCATATCGAAGCTATGCAAGAGACAATAGCAACCGCCAAAGAGGTCGGGGACAATACTAAAGAGACCATTGATAAAGGTATAGAGCTGAACCAGAAAAGCATTGAGATATTGAGAAAGGCTAATAAAGAGCTTAGTAAGTCGCTCACCAGCCAGGTGAATGAACTGGAAGAGCAGCTAAAAAGTACCGTTGCCGGCGAACTGCAAAAGATCGACCAGGCAGCGTCAGAAAAGATAGCATCTCTGGAAAAGCACAAAAGCCAGATCGTTCAGGACATACAAAAACACAGTCAGGAAAATAAAACCCTGCTGACAGGCTTGTCAGAAAGTAAAGCTGGCGGACTCTATAGCTCAACAGAGAGGGCACAAACCCAGCCCAGCATGATGGATATTATCACTAATGAACTAAACTCACTCAAGAGCAAAGAAAAAACAAGCGGTACCAGCTCATTTGCCAGCACAAGCAAAGCAGCGGAAATGTCGCATGCCGATATGCTGCGTGAATCGATCGCTCGCCAGAAAGCAAGCCTGAGTGAGAGACCT
>JAFGDI010000334.1 GCA_016932145.1 Sedimentisphaerales bacterium | reverse complement strand
AGAGCATTCTGGCCTATTTTAACATTATTGCCTGCAAGTATTTTCCCCTTTAACACTGCTGTATGAGCAATATCTGATGGATTATTACCGGAAATGACTTTAGCGGAAAGGTTCTTTTCCAGATAATCCAGTAATTCATTTACAAGATATAAATCGTGAGATACTCCCGCCACTCTCAGGCATCTGCTTGTTAAAGAATGGCGGTTACACAGATTTATAAAGTCAGCAAAGTTTTCCGGTATCTGTCCGATCTCAGGGTGGTTATGCAATGCCTTAGCAGAGATAAACAGCAGCACTGGCCAATCGGCCGGCATAGAGGAAGGTACTATAGAATCAGTGAAAACTCTCCTTAAGCCTACTATATTGCCACTGGAGTTAAATGCGATCTTTTCCCGAAAGCCGCAAAGGTCTGAATCAACTTCGATCGCCAGTATATCGGCATCAGCCTTATTGAATACTCTTTCCAGATTAGAGTAATCCAGGTCAGTGACATATCGGGCATTAGCCAGCATTATCTTACTGTCTTTATGTTCATTACCAGTGATTCTAATTGGGTTATTACTACTAAAATAAGAGATATTATCTGCTTGTGGGCTCAGTTTGACCGATTCATGTACCATGAACCGGAACTTACTCATTTTTTTTAAACCATCTGATCTGGCAATTGCCTGAAGTAGATCTGGCAGTACAAATGAACATTCACGGGCCAGCCGGTGAATGGCACTGGACTGATCTGTTTGTTTTGCGTGTAGAAGTATATGATGCATTGATAAAAGGTTTTTTGTATTAAATCAGGAAATTAGCTATTTGCTGAGTCGCGATCAATAATTATATTGTCATAATTTCTTTTGCTCTGGCGTTTTGTGTCTTTGCCATAACGATAGTCATAGTAATTGTGGCCATAGCCGTAGCCTGGTTTATCCTTTACGCTTGCCAGTACATTTCCCAATATCTTGACATTAAGCCTTGTCAGGCGGTCCAGAGTAGCTTTGAGGGCAGGTTGAGTTGTTTTGCCTGCCAGCGAACTAAGAACCACAGCATCAGCCATCTGGGCGAATAAAAGGGCATCTGGTGCAGCCAGAACAGGTGATGTGTCGATAACTATATGATCGTATTTATCGCGCATTCTCCTGAGGAAATTGATTATCCCTTCGCTGCTAAGCATTTGTATACTATCAAAATTTGTACTGCCGCAGGCTCGTAGTATGTCTAAATTGGGATGGAAGTTTTCAAATACAGCATCTTCAAATAAGCATACGCCACATACTACTTCACGCAAACCGATCGTACGGTTAGGTAGATTGATTATTCTGTGAATATCTGGTTTTCTTAAGTCACCATCGATCAATAAAACTTTATGGTCACTTCTTGCTAATGATGCTGCAAGGTTAATCGCTAGGGTTGTTTTACCCTCGGCCGGTTCCGGGCTGGTTATTACCATTACCTGAGGTATAGCCCCGTTATTTAACAGTTTCAGATTTGCCCGGATATTCTGGTAATCCATGGTCATATATGATGCAACATTATCTTTCTTGACAGAATTGGCATCTATCGTAGTACCTATCATAGCCAGACCAGCCTGGTCAATAATATCTTCGGGGTATAATATGCTTTTGTCCATTTTTACCAGGAAAAAGGCAAGGGCAAATCCTGCCGCCAGCGAAGCAAAGGCTGCTCCGCCTGCCAGCTTAACCCGTTTGCTTTCCAGCTCAAATACGGAAACAGGGCGATCAATATTTACTCTGCCTGGCCGCTTGCTTTCGATTCGCAGACGCATTATCTTATCTTGAATATCTTCTTTTAAGGCCTGTTTCTGAGCTTCTTCATTTTGCTTTTGTTTTATAAGAGTGTCAAGCCGCCCGATCTCTATTGCTTCGTCATTGTCATTTTTAAGTTGCTGCTGGAGCATTTCAATGTATTTTACCTGCTCTTCAAATACAGCTTTTGTCTGTTCCAGTTCTGTTTGTCTTGAATCTTCAATGTCTGTTTTGCGGTTATCCTTTTCGGATTCTTTTAATCTGGCAAACTCAGCTACTAACTCAGTACGCCGTTCCTGAGCTTTTTGGGTGAGACTCTCGATTATATTCTTTTTTCTGCTGAGTTGAGGGTTATCGGGAGTGAGGTTTTGCTGGGCGACTAATAAATTCTGCTCTTCGGCAATAATCGTTTCATTGAGCTTGTTGAGTCTTTCATCGTTTTTAATATAAATACTCTGCTCTTCCATTAGTGATTTTTCAGTCTGAACGGGCAATTCAGCAGGTAAACCGATGGAACTTTCCAATTTCTTAACCTGATTTTCCAGTTTTGACTTTTCAGATAGAGCCAGTGTTAATTGCTCCTGAATACCTTCCATACGGTTGATAATCATTTCGTGTCTTTTACCCAGATCGGCATAGCCATATTTAACCGTTAACTGAAATATGTTTTCCTGTTGTCTTTCCAGATCTCGAGTGATCTGCTTTAGCTCTTCTTCCAGAGCCAGTATTTTCTTGTCCCCTTCTTCATCCATCTGGGAAAGCACTATCTCCTGATAGCTTTGTTTAATTGCCTCTGCTATCTGGCGACAATCGTAGGCGTTTTTACCTTCAACTCGCAGAAAAATGAAACTGCTGTATTTATCTGGAACTGCGGTAATTTGCTTATTTTTGACCATATCCAGCAGAGTCTTGTAGAGGTCGCTATTGCCTTTGGATAGAAAAGAAATATCTTTATTTGTCCATACCTGTCTGATTCTGCCTTTAATTGTCTCTTCTCGTGGGGTAGAGATATATAAGGGTTTATTTCTCAATAGATCAGCTGTTCTCTGAATAACCTGTTCGCCCAAAATGATAGTTGACTGCGAATTTTTAAAGTTGTCATAAGCAAATGTTTTAGCTGAATCGTCAGGATCAGAAAAAAGTGTGGAGATAACAGGCAATACTTCTATTAGCAGTTGTGCCTGATTATTCTGCGGAGTAAACAGCCATACCGCCGGGACGATCGCGCTGGCCAGAACGATAAATGTAATAAAGATCAGCAACCATTTATCCAGCAGTTTCGGCACCAGATTACCTGGTTTTGCATGTTGTTCATGCATATTATGCATGTCAAAATATTGTCTGCTATTGCCAGCGAGGGCAGAATTAGAGGAAGCATTATTATTCTGATATGAAACAATGCTATTATTAGTGTTTTCGTTTGTATTATTATCGGTCATTAGTTCACCTTCTTAAATACTATTTGCTCTTTTTCAGCTTTACCTTTGCTATTATCGGTCTCAATCAGCATATTCATGAATGCAAGTTCTGCTATTACCAGAGCGACAGCCAGAGGCATCATGGCAAAGCCGCCAAAATCATGGAATAATTTCTCCCATTCTCTGGCATCTATCATGGTAAAGGCGATCGAAGTTATTACCAGGCGTATGGTGTTGCATACGAGAGCTATTGGTAATGTTGACACTACCACCACAATTTTTTGCCAGCTGCTTCTGTTCACTATCAAAGCTATTAACCCACTGGTAACAAAAAAAGCAGTTATCATTCTGAGGCCATTGCAGGCTTCGGCAACTGCCACGCTGGTACCATTGATATTGATTATGTTGCCTTCGGTTACAATCTGATAACCCAGCATTTCCAGAAAAAAAACGGCAGACTGGGTGGCCCAGTGTTGAAGCAGGGGGCTGATTACGCTATGGACACTGATAGGTAATGGTATCATTAGTACCAAAAAGAAGAATATGGCATAATTCCTCAGACATAATTTCCTGCCTAATAAAAGTAATAATAGTGAATATATGCCGACAAGAAGACCTGCTCTGGTCAAAAAGGAGGACATTAGTAATACCCCCGCCAGTCTGCATAATTGGGCCAGAAATAGTAAAGGCAGGGCAAGCCACTCTATCGCCGGGCTCTCGCCGCTGTTTTTGATTCTGGAGTATAGTATAGATCCGGCTATTACCGGCACCAGCATTCCTGAAGAATATTCATCGGAACTGCGCCATACAAAAAACAGATCTTTTATGTCCGGCAGAAAAGACCAGATTGATGTGACCAGGAGAAGGCCTGCCCAGATCCAATATCCAAACCTTTGTTTTTCGGTTTCTATATTATTCATTTGCGTTTATCCAGTTTGCTTTTATAGCTTTTTCAGGTATGACTGTTTCTGGCTTTACACTTGATATTTCAACTTTGCCCGTTTCGTCTGGCAGATATTTCAATATCTCGTCTGCCGACATGGTAGCGAACTCAAGAACGCTTGATTTTATTGTGGCATTAATCTGTATTTGGGCGACATAGCGAGCTACCTGACCTTTTATATTGGGAATTCGAAATGACAGGCTGTTAAATTCTGATTCATTATTTGTGGGAACACCATTAAGTACATAATAATTTAATACTGTTACCCTGGATGGGTCAGGCGATGGTTTTCTGAAGTTATGGATCAGGCAGGGAATTATTTTACCTGATGCGGTTTCAAACTGGGTTTGCTCAGTATCTTCGTGTATCCAGCCAGCACCTACATAGCATACCTGAGGTCTGTGCCCTAACATATTTCTGGGCTGACCAGCATAAGCGATATAGAAACCAACCCCTTTGTTCTGAGATACATTCTGGTACCACCTGTTGACAAAATCATCATTACCAGCCACTCTTTGTACCGCTTCTGAAAGTTCAATATCTCGTCCTGACCAGTTGCCAAGTTCTAGGGGGAAATTAATCAAAGGCACAGGTAATTGAATCTTTTGCAGTGAGTTTTTACTGTAAAGACTTTCAAAATGGCGATATGTCATTCCGGAAGAAATTAAAATTATTACTGCCAGAGCTAAAATAATACTGCTTTTATAACGCATTTATTTCCATACTACCTCTTTAGCTACCTTTTTATTGGATGCTAATTTTGTCCGATTATTTAACAGACAATGTCTGATTTCTGCATTATTGCCTATTGACACCGATTGCCATAGGATCGATGCTTCTACAAAACAGTTACTTCCCAGTTTGCTATTGCTGCCTATTATGCCGGGGCCTGAGATTATGCAGTTGTCGCCAATTGTCACATTATCCATGATAATAAGTGGGCCAATTAATTTCACACTATCATCAATTCTGTTTTCAGGCGAAATGAAAATGTCATTATCCCGACATATAAAATTATCCGGTACAAATTTGAATAGCCGACCATTTTCCAGATGACTGGTTATTTTCCTGAAGTATGAATGACCATCCCGAAATGAGCCGGTACCACCATCCAGACAATACGACCTTATATTGTGTTTTTTCTGGACCAGGTCCGGCACTAGCCTTTCTTTTATGTCACAATATCCTAATTTAGGGATAAAATCTATAATATCTGGGTTGCAAAGGTGTGTCCCAGATACTTCATAATTATCATATTTGGCTTTGGTCAGATAATTTACTGACATGGTCAGCATACTATCGCATTGGCGATGGAACCCAACAAAATCAGTCAGGTCAGGCGGATTAACCATCGTCGCTTTGCAGATCAAATAATCGCTGTGAGAAATGTTATTTTCAACTCTCGATTTAATTACTTCACGAATACAACCAGCAGTTCCCAGCGGCATCTCCTCAGGAAGGTAATCTACTTCAAGGGCAATATTATACTCTTGAATTGTGTTGCGGATTACACTCTGGTCGCCATTAAGGCATATTGTAGCCGATCTTACGCCGCTGGTTTCAAGCCAGATAAGAGTTCTCACCAGTGCGGGTAAGTCAAGCACTGGCCACAGGCACACAGGTAGATGACTGATAACAGGGCATCTACCAAATTCGGCACCACCAGCTAAAATGATTGCGTGTACTTTATTCATTATTATAGAGCAATGGATCTGAGGATAATGTCAACATGTTTTTCATGCTCAGATCCATTATTATTTACCAAGTCGTTGGCCCTGATACTTTTGCGTTCTGATTGGTTCCCACCACCATTTGTTGGCCAGATACCATTCAACGGTTTTTCTGATACCGCTGTCAAATGTCTCTTCCGGCTGCCAGCCAAGCTCCTTTTTAATCTTGGTGGCATCAATTGCGTAACGCAGGTCATGACCAGGTCTGTCAATTACGAATTTAATCTGATCGGCATAAACGCCATTTGCTTTGGGACGCAGTTCATCAAGTATAGAGCATATAGTTCGTACGACTTCTATATTCTGCTTTTCGTTATTACCGCCAATATTATAGGTTTCGCCTGGCTCGCCTTTAACCAGAACCGTAGCCAGAGCACGAGCATGGTCATCAACAAAAAGCCAGTCCCTGACATTTTCGCCCTTGCCGTAAACAGGCAATTCTTTGCCATCTAAAGCATTAAGGATTATCAGGGGGATCAGCTTTTCAGGGAAATGATAAGGACCATAATTATTGGAACAGTTGGTCATTAGTACCGGCAGGCCATATGTATGATACCAAGCCATTACAAGATGGTCAGACGAGGCCTTTGAAGCCGAGTAGGGGCTTCGTGGGTCATAAGCGGTTGTTTCATAGAAATAACCCGTCTGGCCCAGAGAACCGTAAACCTCATCGGTTGATATGTGTTGGAAGCGGAAAATACTTTTCCTGTCCTGACTAAGTCCCATCCAATATTTGCGAGCCACTTCCAGTAAAGTATAGGTGCCGACTACATTAGTCATAATGAATTCGCCAGGACCATCGATTGACCGGTCAACATGAGATTCCGCAGCAAGATGCATTATGGCATCTGGTTGAAATTCATTGAATATCCGCTCAACCGCTCCTTTGTCGCAAATATCAGCCTGTGCAAAACTATAGCGTGAACTATTTGCAACTGATTTTAGTGATTCCAGATTCCCGGCATAAGTCAGCTTATCCAGATTCAAAACGGTGTGGTCTGTATTGGTTATAAGATGCCGGATCAATGCCGAACCAATAAACCCTGCACCGCCAGTCACTATTATTTTAAGGTTTTCATTCATTACTTACTCACTCACTTATGCCTTTACAACATTTTTCTTACTGCCCTTTACCGCATCACAGGCATTTCGACTGTCAACGATAAGTTTGGCATTTTTTACTATCATATTCATATCGTAACAGCTATGAGCTGTTGCAATCAATACGCAGTCGTATTTACTTATATTAGCAGGAGTCAATGGAACAGACTTCATTTGCAGGTTATATTCCCTGGTCTTTTTAGTAGCAGGTATAAAAGGATCGTTATAATCGACTTTTGCTCCCTTTTCTTTGAGCAACTCGATCAGCTCTAAAGAGGGTGATTCGCGAATATCGTCGATATCTTTCTTGTATGCCAGACCGAGAACAAGTACTTTTGAGCCTTTAAGACTTTTCTTCTGTTCATTAAGAGCTTCCATTGTCCTTTGTATCACATAGTGTGGCATGGCGGTATTGATCTCGCCGGCCAGCTCAATAAATCTGGTGGGCATACCAAACTGACGAGCCTTCCAGGTCAGATAGAACGGGTCGATTGGTATGCAATGGCCGCCCAGGCCAGGGCCGGGGTAGAAGGGCTGATAGCCAAACGGTTTACTGCTTGCTCCGCGAATAACCTCCCAGACATCTATTCCCATGCGGTCAAATACCTGTTTGAGCTCATTTACCATAGCGATATTAACGCAGCGATAGACATTTTCGACGATTTTTATAGCTTCTGCCGTCTCACAGCTATCAACAGGGATAAGTGTATCAATAGCATGTTTATAAACAGACATCGCAAAATCAAGTGAGGGCTTGTCTATAGCTCCAACTACCTTAGGTATTGTTCTGGTATTATAATGGGCGTTACCTGGATCTTCCCGTTCAGGTGAGTAGGCCATGTAAAAGTCTTTACCAGCCTTGAGCCCGCTTGCTTCAAGGATCGGCTTCATAACCTCATTAGTTGTGCCAGGATAAGTAGTGCTTTCCAGTACAACAAGCTGACCTTTACGCAGCGACTTGGCCACAGTCCGGCAGGACTCCTCCACATAATACATATCCGGCTCTCTGCTGGCGGTTAATGGTGTAGGCACACAGAGGATTAGCACATCAGGCTTATCCATTAGTGTGGCATCAGTAGTAGCCCTGAACCTGCCTGATTTTGTCATCTCAGCAATATGTTCATCAGGAATATGCTTGAGCGGTGATTTACCGCTATTTATCCTTTTGACCGCGTCAGGGTTGATATCAAAGCCATAAACTTCACAGCCACCCCGAACAAACTCCCGAGCCAAAGGCAGGCCAACATAACCCAGACCAATAATGCCGACACTGCTTCTTTTATCACAATTTTTGCTATTACATGTTTTTTTCATATTATTTATACTCCTGTTAATTCAGATCAGATTATAGATGGTTATGATCTGAAAAATTTCTCCAATAGATAACTGATATACTAATGTCTTTGTAAGGACTATATTTCATCTAAAAACTGTTTTACCCTTGCTGCAACTTTGTCAGCCTGGTTCACTCTGGGCTTAGGTGTAAAGCTGGCAAGTTCTCTGATCTTCGCCGGTAATTCACTTTCATCCTCAGCCAATAATAAGTGCCCTAATTCCTGAAATTTACGGGCAATACCTACCTGGTGGTCATTAACCACCTCTTTGTATTTGGCCCTTCTTGGTAATACGAGCAATGGTTTATTATACTCTAACGCCATGGTGATAGTACCCATCCCGGCATGACTGATTATAGCATCAGAATTTGCCAATACTTTATCAAACATATCCTTTTCCAAAGTCTGGCAATAATCGAAATTGACAGGCTGATACTTACCGCTACCTATCTGACCATATATTGTTTCCGTGATGAGTCCCTGTCCGACAAGATCATCAACAGCTTTTGTAAGCCGGTCAAATTCAAATTGTGTTCCGACAGTAAGAAAAATCATAATAATCCTAATCCCTTTTTATATAATTGTTCCGTGATACTCAGCTTTAGGATATTTTTCTAATAGTTTTTGCCACTGTAAGATAAATAAATTTGCAATAGGATATACAAGTCTTCCCGATAAACTTGGTTTTTCGGTATTAGTAATGCTATCGATCCAGATGACTTTGCTGCCGAATAGTATTTTGCCTAAATAGCACAATAGACACCCATGTAATGCTCCAGTAGAGATCACGACAGAAGGTCTTTCTTTGAGGACAATTTTAACACATCTAAAGAATACCTTAACGGATTGTACCAAATGCTCTCGATTAGATTCACCAACAAAAAAGGCCGGGGCCTGTTTTTCAAGTTTATTTTTAAGAACTTCGGTAGTGGTTACAAAGCAAACATCCATCCCAGACCATGCTTCAGATATCTTTAGTAACTGGCTTATATGTCCGCCTGCTGATGCAGCTAGTAAAATTCTTGTAATTGATCTATTTT
>JAFGDI010000333.1 GCA_016932145.1 Sedimentisphaerales bacterium | reverse complement strand
TAAATTGTCAGGGGTAAGTTCAGACATAGCTATATTCTAATTCTTTCTGTCCCACAAACAGTTGTTCAAAGACATGCAATTGTCCAAACTTTGACGCTATTGCACGAATACTTATCCTGTTAAGCAGCGACACCGTAACTGGTCTCTTACTATCCAGAAATATGATTGACGAAATAAACTTCTGACACTGATCAGAATTCAACATATTGAGAACAAAATCAGCCTTTTCCTCGGAGTCAAAACCAAGCAAATAACAAGTATCATCAAGGACTATTGGCTTGCCCTGATGTGTACCTACCTTGTGAAAACGGACATTCTTATACATTCCAGAAACTACAATTTTCCAGGGAGAAAAAGAGTATTCACCAACTCCAAAAACTGAAAATCTGGGTGAATTCTTATATATAGAACTCTTACGCGAGTCAAGCTTGCCCGCGTGAGCAAGCAAATATTGCCAACAGGCAGGACAATTATCGGCTATAGTATCTGTTCTGTCACCAATTTTCTTCTGAGTTACCAGCATATACCTCGAAGGTTCTGACAAACACTCTTTAGCAATATTAGAACTCTTATACATCGGATAAACATAATCTTCCCATACACCAACTACCTCACCATTTGCATTTCTCAACATATCATCACAGGTAAGAAATTCCATCACCGAGGCTGCATCATGTTTTATGCCAGACCGCCATAAGAACTCTGAACCACTACCAATATCAGCCACTTCCATATACTGAGCCATATCCGAAATAACACAACCATCATAATACCCCAACTTCTTCGAATGGCTGTCTATATTAAAATTATCATAAACCTTGCATGAATAATCTCTCGGAGACGATATTGTTCCGCTGGCAAAAAAAACACAAGCATCAGCGCTAACCCCAAAATATTTGCCAACATCAATATTAACCATCTTGATCCTGGATATCATAAGTTTATTTTTTGCCACATACTGAAAAGCCTTTCTGGCAACAGATGTTTTAATAATAAACGCAATAGATGATCCAGTTTGAGAAATTAACTCCAGCAGTTTTATTAATATCCATTCAGAAACATCAAAATTACTGCTTCCTGTTTTTGCAGCCATTCCTCCCAGCCCATTAACATTGCTTTTCTCCGGCACATTACAACTTAACATCGAACCAAGCCGGGCATTAGTCACCCAAGGCGGATTACCAACAAAAAGTACGGATTCCCCGGCATACTTTTGGGCAACCTGTTGCCAGTCGATCGAGAAAATATCCTGTTGGCTTACTATCTGAGCATTTACTGAACATTGCAGAGCCAGATTAGCTTGAGTGACATAATCAGGATTGATTTCCCAACCCTCAAGTTTATCACGATCTACACCCTTATCCATACAAGCAAGCAGGAAATTACCCACACCGCAGGTGGGCTCAACTATACGACCATACCGATGTATATCACTGATCGAAGCTACAACCTGTCTTGCCAATACCGGCGGTGTCTGAAAATCACCAAATTCAATTTTTTCTCTAACTCTTATCACTTAACCCTCAATATATTATCAACCTGCCCGGCACACTCAATTACTCTCGAATATTGAAGCCGCCATTGCAAGGCATTAGATATTGTCAAATAACCAATTCCAGGCCTATTCCTGATTATTTCATCTGCTATTAAGTCTGCCTCTATCTCATCTACAGGCAACATTCTTTCGGAGAAAAACGCCAACAAATCATCTTTATTACCCTTATTCTCCAGTATTTTGATTATACCGGAAGTAGTCTGAAAATCAGCAGTCCTCGATGAATCTATATAAATCACATGCAATATTTCCAACATACCCGTCTTATCATTGTTATCATCTCTCTTGTTATAAACAAAAACAAGGAGAGAATAACCAAGACCAAAAATTTTCTGGCGAGCTGACCTGAATGGACATGACGACTGAGGTTTGTCAATACTCGTAACTTTCAGGTCAACTAAAAGCTCCGGGTAATCTATACCTTTAGCAGAATTAGAATCATCCAAAACATACCTTTCCCTCAAATATGTTCTGAACTTATGCTCCAGATATGTCCCCACTGCCTTACCATCAGTTACACCAAAAAGGGTCGGTTCCTTATGTAATGATTCATTAACCGAGAACTTGTTAGCTTCAAGCAACAAATCTTTTATTGTTATCTTTTTCACAGGACACCTCCATAAAGCACAATAATCCCATTAACATATTGTACCAGATTATAAAATCATAGCAAAGTAATACCTATAATCTCTGGTAAGTTATCGAAATCGGTTATGCAGGGCATTTCTATCCAACTGGCCTGGGGAAAGAGCATTTTAAGATGAGTCTGGATAATATTGCGGCTATCTTGTGTTATAAGGTCATTTTCACCTTCGGGACAATAGTGATTATATACTACAGCAGCCACTTCACAATCGAAACTGGCGGCACAGAATAGTGTAAGCAGAGTATGATTAATACTGCCCAGTCTGGGAGTGGTAACTATAATCAGCTTCCATTTATTACTGAAGGCCAGATCAACGGTCAGAAACTTATCGGTAAGGGGAACGAGTAATCCGCCGGCTCCCTCAACCAGAACAGTATCATAACTGGCAGATAGCTTCTTAATAGAATCGGCTATCAATGCCGGGTCAATAGCCTTATTTTCCTGACGAGCCGCCAGATGTGGTGACGCCGGCATATCAAAGGTATAATTACAGGTAAGCCCGGCATTATCCTCTGGCAACAACCCAGTTCCCATCAATTTACGATGAATAAGAATATCCTCCGCCATACCGCCACAGCCAGTCTGTACCGGCTTGGCCGTAATGACCCGTCGCCCCTGCCGGGCGAGCTGCCGGGCAAGCATTCCGGTAACCACTGATTTGCCCACACCGGTATCTATTGCTGTTATTAAATATATCGACATAGCTCTCTCGCAGAGACACAATCATGCGTCTCCTCCCTGCATTATATTCAACTTGCATTTATAAGACGCAATTATGCGTCTCTACTTAACCTGCTCTTTGGCCCAGGTATCACGCAGGTTAATGGTCAGATTAAATACTTTCCTGGCCGGGGTACTATCCGGGTCAACACAGAAATAGCCCAACCGCTCAAACTGTACTCTGGTACCGGCAGGAAGTTTACCCAGCTCCGGCTCCAGAACAGCATTATTGATCACCTTAAGCGATTCGGGATTAATACTATTGAGGAATGTCTGGCCTTCTGGCACATCTTCCGGGTCTGGCTTGGCAAACAGATGGTCATACATCCTTACCTCGGCCTTAACATTATCAGCAACCGAAACCCAATGGATCGTACTTTTCACCTTGCGGCCATCAGGCGAATCGCCCCCGCGTGTAGCCGGGTCATAAGTACAACGGATTTCAACTATATTACCCGTTGCATCTTTTATCACTTCCTGACAGGTTATGAAATAAGCATAGCGCAAGCGAACCTCACGACCAGGTGTCAGACGGAAAAACTTTTTAGGGGCATCTTCCATGAAATCTTCACGCTCGATATATATCTCTCTTCCAAACGGAACCTTGCGGTTACCGGCAGAAGCATCTTCCGGATTATTCACCGCATCAAGATACTCTGACTGACCTTCCGGATAATTAGTAATAACTACCTTAACCGGGTCAAGCACCGCCATATAACGAGATGAGGTCTTATTCAACTCTGCCCGCACACAATGCTCCAGCAAAGCAACATCTACTGTACTGTTGAATTTGGCAACTCCAACCTTCTTGCAAAAACTGCGGATACATTCAGGCGAATAACCACGACGACGCATACCAGAAACCGTAGGCATACGCGGGTCATCCCAGCCATTAACATGCTTTTCCGTTACCAGTTGTAACAGTTTGCGTTTGCTCATTACCGTATAGGTAAGATTAAGCCGGGCAAACTCTATCTGCTGCGGGTGGAACACACCATCAAGCTGATCCAGAAACCAGTCATAAAGCGGTCTGTGATTCTCAAATTCCAAAGTACAAATAGAATGAGTAATTTTTTCAATAGAGTCTTCCAGTCCATGCGCCCAGTCGTACATCGGATAAATACACCACTTATCGCCGGTACGATGATGAGTGGCATGTAAGATACGATACATGATCGGGTCGCGCAGATTAAGGTTATTACTGGCCATATCAATTTTAGCCCGCAATACCCTGGCCCCATTGGCGAACTCGCCTTTTTTCATTCTCTCAAAAAGGTCCAGATTCTCCTCTACACTGCGATCACGATAAGGACTGGGACGCCCCGGCTCAGTGAGAGTGCCGCGATACTGCCTTATCTCTTCCGGGGTCAGGTCATCGACATAGGCCTTACCTTTACGAATAAGTTCAACTGCCCAGTCATACATCTGCTGAAAATAATCACTGGCAAAAAACAGTCTGTCCTGCCAGTCGCCGCCAAGCCATCTGACATCAGCCATTATCGACTGAACATATTCGTCCTCTTCTTTAACCGGGTTGGTATCATCAAAACGCAGGTTAAATGAACCGGCAAACTCCTGGGCAATGCCGCTATTGAGCACAATGCTCTTGGCATGACCAATATGCAGATAGCCATTAGGCTCCGGCGGAAACCGAGTAGCTACCCGCCCGCCCCATTTGCCGCTGGCACAGTCATCAGCGACTATCTGCCGGACAAAGTCAAGACTCTCACGATTCGGATTTACATTATCATTATTACCGCAATTGCAATTACAGTTTTCGCTCATGTTTTTTAACTCACAATTATATATACATCTTAGAGACGCATAACAATGCGCTCAGTATCTCATATCAAAACAGCACTGAAACCCTTGATCATGCATCTCTGCTGCCAAACTGGGTTTCATACAAAGTACGATACAACTGACAGCTCTCCAGCAGTTCATTATGACTGCCGCAGGCGGCTATCTGACCTTTATCCATAACAACTATCACATCGGCATCCACTATCGTACTGAGCCTGTGTGCAATGATAAAAGCAGTACGCCCCTTACAAAACTCCTTTAGTGCCCGCTGGATCTTGGCTTCACTATCTGAATCTATCTGGCTGGTGGCCTCATCAAATATCAATATTGAAGGATTACGCAATATAGCCCGGGCAATTGCCAGACGCTGCAACTGACCGCCAGAAAGGGTTGAACCCTGCTGACCGATCAGTTCATCGTAGCCTTTAGCTTTCTCCAGAATAAATTCCTCTGCATAGGCATGACGAGCAGCCTCTTTAACTGTCTCTATATCAGTTCCCGGCCGGCCATAAGCAATATTATTGGCAATAGTATCATTAAATACGATCGTATTTTGAGTAACGATACCCAGTTGTCCGCGTAATGACTCTATCGTCGCCCGGGAAATATCAATACCATCAATGAATATCTGGCCCTTTTCCAATTGGAAGAAACGAGGTATCATACTTAGCAAAGTAGTCTTGCCCGAACCATTAGGCCCGACAACAGCAACCGTATCGCCGGCTTTGACTTTGAGATTAACCCCTTTGAGATTATGCTCAACACTGCCAGGATATCTAAACCAGACATCACGAAATTCCATATCTTTATGCAGGGGTGCTAATTGTACCGCTTCAGGATGATCAGTTTCGATCTCACGGTCATACAGCTCAAATACACGCTGGGCAGAGGCATTGGCCTCCTGCACCTGGGGTAATATATCGCCTAATTTGCGACCACTTTCAGCCGCAGTTGCCAGCAGCGCAACTAAAACAATAAAACCCGATGGATTCATATCGCTGCCCTGTATCATACGCAAGGCGAACATAAAACCTATACAAGCTCCTGTAAAGGCAACAGCCTCTATCGAAGGACTGCTTGAGGCTTCAACCCTGGCCATACGCATCTGCCGGGAATACAGGTCCTGGTTCGCATTGCGAAAACGATCTGTCTCCCAGCTCTCCTGATGATAGCCCTTAATAACCTTTATACCCAGGAATGATTCCTGCAATTTACCCAACAGAGCAGACCATTTCTGTAAAGAGTGCTTTGTCGCCTTCTTACTCTTTTTGCCGATCTTTAATACCAGCAAAAACACCAGCGGACTACTAGCCAGCACGATAAGAGTTATCTGCTTATCTATCATATATGCCATTACAAAACAGCTTACGATCTTGAGCGGTTCGACCATGGCCTTGCCAAAAAGCACCGTAATTCCCCGACTGACGAGATTAGTATCGTTAATAAACCTGCTTATTGTATCTGAAACACCTTCCTGAGTATATACACTCAGGGGCAGCCTGATCGCACGGGCAAAGGTGTCATTTCTCAAATTGCGAATAGAAGTAAGCGATATCTTTCGCACTGTATATTCGTGAGTAAAGCGAAATACACAACGAACCAGTGCCAATATAAGTGTCAGCCACAACATAACAGAAATACAACGGAACTTATAATCAACACCCTGACCACGAGGAATACGGTCAAGCAGAGAAAGAGCCCATTCTATCCAGATTGGTTTTTCTCCCGGACTAAAGGCAACGACCGCCTCTTTGCCATCAACATGACGGACCCTGAGCCATATTTGCTCTTGATCACTTGCCGCCAGATATGCTATGAGTTCAACAGCACTCTGGGGTGTCTCGCCGGTAATATCAGCCGGTTCCTCTGGCCAGGCATTAAATACCTGATCGCCTATATTAAGACTTTTACCAGCCTCTGAGAGGATTTCTATCTTAGTTACCATCAAGGGCTGCGGGCTTGACATTACACCATCTTCCAGCTCTTTGGCTTCTTCCACCAGAAAGACAACACCGCTTCGCTGACTGACAATACGCCCCTCTGCCCAGCCATGTAAACCACTGTCATCCAGCATCATCTGGATCACCGGCATAACAGCCGTCACATTAACAGCCATAAGAGCCGCTGTCATACTGGCTGCTACTATGGCAACAAATACATTTAGCTTTTGGACAAATACATACTTTAATAATCTTCTGAAATATACCAATTTATGGATCTCTCTGGGAAATATTTTTTTCGGGCTATCTTATAAACCCACCGCAGTTCAGATTCGATACCTTAAGGCAGGAACTTATCTACCGCCTTGAGCTTATCGGGCAAATACTGCTTGACCACAAAGTCAAGGCCATGCTTGGCAAATGCCTGCTGCTCCACACGAGTGCCGGCCCGCAACATCTGGTCAATTGCCCGCTGCCATAATTTATGATGATGCACAAAGGGGTCATTTTTCAAGGCATCCTTTGCTCGCTTAATATCCACCTCTTTGAGCTTATGCGTGGGCAGGTCATAATCCTTAACATCCTGCGGTGTAACTCCCAGAAAACTTGCCTGAGGTACACAGAAAAACTCATTCAGATGAGCAGCATTACCCGAACCCACCTTCAAAGTACGGTAGATATTGAAGTAACCGTATGGGTCACCATCAACAAATGCGTAAACCGGTATCTTCAAGACATCGCTAAGCCGTCTTACAAAACGACGACAGGCACGGGTTGGCACACCTCCCATGCTCACCAATATGCAATTTGCGGTGTCCCAATAACCATATTTCACTAAACGCTGGAACATACCCGCTGTCTCTATCGCCAGGATAAATTTGGCATTACTGCGAAATTCCAGATGCTCGACATCGATCGGTATCGAATAGGATCCTGAACCGAACTTGGTACAGTCGATCTTGAGCTTATGCCCCTGCAGATCGCGATCTATTACCTCCAGACGACCGGCAACCTCACCGCCCTTTTCCTCTGGTATGAACTTGAGTCGCTCACGGATAACTCCAAACATAGCCTCAATATCTTCCATTACCGTATCAGATTCAGGCTGCTCACGAAAAGCCGCATCAGCCCAGTTCTTGCTGATGTAATACGCCTCTCTTTTTGTTGCCATATCATCAGTTTCGATCAGTTCCTTGCTCAGGGCCATCATTTTCATCGTCTGGGCAAAAGTCTTAACCGTATTAACGGTAAAATTTCGCTCCTTCATATTGCCCTTGAGCTCAAAACAACCTTTTTTGACATCATAATCAACATTATTCAGCGACCGAACCGGAATACGCATATGTGGTATCGACAGCAAATTGATCTTGGTGTGAATATCTTTAGCTGATTCCCTGATCATCTTGATCACATCTATTTTATCAGTTTTAGAGGCTTTGGCCATCAGTTCTTAGCTCCATCATAAAATCACTATCAGTATTTACTCTGGCATCAATAATTGAGTCTGGAACATTTTTTAATGCCATATAGTACAAGAAGTTGCATTTAACCGCAGTGCTTCCTGCATTCTCGCCTTATCCAGACAGTACATAATAACCATAAAAACTTATTAATACAAGTATTGAGAGAATTCCTGCTGGCAATATCTCTGATAAATCGTATCAATTGCATACATAAACGACCTAATGCCAAGATAAACACTTTAATGACACATACTTACAATAAGAGCCGCCATGCTGCCACTTCGTTTCTCACCAGAAAATTTCAAATCCAGTTACAAATATTCATACAAAAAAAGCCTCTGACCAAACCCGGTCAGGTTCAGTCAGAGGCGAATAATTTTTCACAGACACAAAAGCCTGTTTACTTACTTATCAGCAGGTCAAACTTCAGTTAGCTTCCGGCAGCGGACCAACTATAGTATCATAATCTGTCATAGTGCTGCGGTCGCCACAAACGATCTTACGAGCCATAGCAGTATTTAATGGAGCATTACCGGTAATGAACCGACGAGCAACTACTGCCTTGTGCTTACGATGGTTATCATAAGCAGAAATATTCTGATCCTTGCCTGGCTGACAGAACTTGTCTTCCAGTGCCGGACGGGCGATCGACTGCTGCAGGAACAGATGGCCAACAATCAGATTGATAGCTATATCAACCAACTTCCGGCCATGCAGGTCCATATATTCAGTGCCGGGCTGTTCTTTGACAAAAGCCACAGCTTCCAGCAATTCACGCTTGCCTTC
>JAFGDI010000332.1 GCA_016932145.1 Sedimentisphaerales bacterium | reverse complement strand
AGTAGCAACACCATAGCCATGAGAAGCACCCACGCGCCAGTCGGTATCAACTACAAAGACATCAAGCGGTATCTGCTCGGAACGATAGCGATCGATCTTGGCAGAGGCATATTCCTGAGTATAAGGATAATACCGGCTGTCCCAGGCGCCGAAAGCGTACATAGGGATAAGGTCTGTTCTGCCGGTGAGCGTCAGATAATCACGACGGAGACGCTTACTATCGCCGCGTGGTAAAAAGACATATACATCGGCAGCATGATTATCCAGGTCCCAGCCATTATTTTTGCTGTTATCTGGTGCAGGGTTATAACCCCATTTTGCCGGTACATAGCGAGGCGTGTCGCAGATAGCCCAGGCAGCAGTCTCAGATTCTGGGTGCGGCAGCCAGCGACGATTATCGCTGAAGAAATCAGAAGCATCTTTTGCCTCCAGCCAGCGGCAGCTCAACCACTTGTCCATTGTCCTGCCATCTGCATTAGTAGTCTGAGCAGGAGAATATTGAACATATCCTTTGCGATTTTCAATGTGCATAAGACTGCTGTCAGCATGGCGACTAGCCAGTGTCATTGCCCCTTCAACAGTCTGGGCTGTCCAGTCTTTAGCCGGTGAATCTGCTGCAACAGCAGTACACTTAACATAGTCCAGCCCTTTTTCAACATTGATATAATCACCAGTTGCTTTATTTTTTATTCTGGTATAGCCATCAACTTTTTCGACGAGCCAGTAATAGCTGTCATCGGCAACAGAAGTGCCATAGCCAAGTTTATCACCATTATCAAAAAGATATATACTGCCATGCTCGTCCCAGCGGCACTTAAGTGCAGTATAAGCACCAGAACCTACTGGCATTTCCCAGATTTCATTACCATTATTATCAACAACAACAATACCATTAAGATCTTTAGCAGCAGCAGGCACAACAACAGAGAAATCTGCTGTTTTAATACTTACTTTACCATTAGCTTCATTGCGACTGGCCTGAGTACCATCCCAGTTGCGCTCGCTTATATGAAATGTAGGTCTGTCTTCAAAGCCATTAGGGCCTTTAAGCTCAATACGGACCAGGGTGTCAGACAACAGTTGCACACGAACATCACCGACGACCTCAGTATGAGCTGCGGCAAAGAGAGAGTTCGTGGCCATCAGGCCCATTAGTGCGAATAACTTAACTTTCAACTTCAATCTCATATCTATTTCCTTGTACTACTGAATTCGCCGGTCCGGCAAACACCTGAGCTGCCGACCTGAATTCTAACTCCTATTTTCTACTTCTGCTCCAATGTCAGTTCCGGTTTGATCAATAAACACCAATCATAGGAAACATCTAAATCGCCATCTAACATAACCAAAGTCAGGAATCGGTCGGTTGGCTCTATAGCCACCTCAATATTCTGTAATCCGTTTTTGGCTGAAAATTTCTCGGTATTGGCTTTTAACTGGCCATCAATAAGGACATAGAACTCAGCTGTGTTCCAGTCGGAATCTAACCCTTTGTATGTTCTTGATGTTTCAGAAAGAGCAACACCAGTATCAAACTTTGTGATCTCCAGACCAGAAATATCATTTCTGATAGCATTGAGGTCAAAAGTTATACCTTTATTACTGTGCATACAAAGGGATTTGGTGTCATCAGAATAACCATATTCTCTGCCATCAACCTTAAGGGCGTGTTTAGGTACATTGCCAGAAATATGGAAAGCGCCGTTAAATATATTCCCCCAGGTACCGCCATTAGTTTCGGGGAACTGGCTATAGGTCAGCCCCGTGGAAGAGACAACTACTTTGCCATGCTTACCATTAGGCACAAAGACACCATCTACATAGGGATTATCAGAAGCCAAAACATATTTATTGTCCAGTCCATACATTTCGCTGGTATCATTGAATGGGCTCCCTACGCCGGTACGCATAGTAATGCCATAGTCTATAAAACCACCGCCAAAGCCATTACCGCCGCCAACGACATCGGCCAGGTCAAATCTGGCCTGACCATTCCAGATAAAGCCGTTATTAGAATCAATATGTCTGACAAACAAGTCTGTCTTACAGGAAACTTCTTCGATAATGCCATCAGCATGCCTGAAACTGCGGCCATCACCGGCGTTAATTTCCATACTGACATTATTTCCCTGATTACTTGCCACCAGATTGGTCTTGCCTTTTATAACATGTACCTCTGTATGTCCATCGCGTCGTTCATGAACGCCAAATTCAGTGCCCAGGTCGATAACCTTTGAGAATTCGGTATTAACCGTAAAGCCATAAGCCTGAGGAGGAACCGAGGCGTAAAGTCGTCCATAATTGAGTTGTATTTGATTATTTGTAAGAATCTGAAACTCCGCCGGGCCTTCTAAGGTTACGACAGTCTGATTATCAAAGAGTAATTGAGCATATCCCTGCTCGAGAGTAAACGGGGCACTGGCAGTCTTGAGACGCATACCATCGTGTACCTGATAATTTCCCCTGGCCCAGCGTGCTCTTACAGTATCAGTAAGGGTTGCGACCTGACGGCCAGTTTCCTTCTGAGGCAAAAACTCCAGACAAATAGCAAAAATAGCCAAAGCCGCAACAGAAGCCAGAGAGACATATAGCCCGACATTTTTCTTACCAGGCACGACCTTAATTGGCTCAGGCAACGGCTCAGGCAACGGCCTTGCTGCCGGCAGTTCTATCGGCGGGGCCGATTCCTGATCGTCAGCCAGATTATGCAGTAAATTCAGGAGGTCAGCATCTTTATCTTGTGACCATAAAGCAGCCAAACCTGATGTGCCATAGGAAGAAAAGGCAATATAAGTAGTAAGAAACTCATAATAGTAGTCAGCAGCGGCGGGGTCATTCTGTATGTATTCCTGCAATAGCTGGAATTCTGCCGGGGTTGCTTTGCCTTCTACTGCCAAAAGAATAAGCTCGCCTAATATGTTATCGGGCATTCTGCTATAATCTGCGCCAAAATTCATCAGCAACCACCCTCCCTGACCATGTTACGGCGAACGCAATTCAGCAAACTATTGTGAATGCGTGCCAGAGTCTTATAGATCATCCTTGGAGATACATCATAACGCTGGGCAATCTGACTTACCGGATATTCCTGTAAGTAGCGTAATTCAACGAGTTTACGATCAGGGTTTTTGAGTTTTTTCACACAACTCAGCAAAGTCTCCATACGGTCATCGAATTTATCGAGAAACCCCTGAGACTTACCCTGTAAAATTTCCAGTACCTGATCGTTAAATGCCAGCGGACTATTAATATGTTTGCGTCGGAAATTAAGGACCTTGAACTTTGCGATAGTGATAGCCCAGGCCTGAAAGTCTGTGCCTGGCGTGTATTCAGCGAATTTTTCCCACATAGTGGCAATAGATTCCTGCATAAGATCCTGAGCGTCAGCCATATTCGGCCAGCGACTGAGAATATAGGCAAAAATACGCCCCTGCACAGGCGTGAGCAGTGCTAAAAATCGCTGTGTACTTTTATCTTCGTCAAAATCCACGATAAATATATTTCCTGCAATTATTTAAATCGGTATAACTGCTTATAATCCACAATAAAATACTGCTTTTCCGGAAATAACCAGAAAACACCTGCTGTCAATAATTGAAATGTCAGGCCTCATGTAATTGTGAACCAAAAAAAACAGAGAAAAAGCCAAAAAACAGGCTAAAATGAATACAAACTAGTTATATGTAGTTATTATTAAAGCATTTAAGCATATAAGAGTTTATTTTTATACAAAGGAAAAGTAAAAAATAAATTTCCCTTTAATAATATACCATTAATAAACTGCTTTATTTAGCAGAGATGTTTAATTATTATTACAGCGAAGGACCGATAACTAAAGGACAAGTTGAATTATTAATAATTATCAGACGGAACGAAAATGATAAATTTTAAGTGTGAGAAATGTAATGAGTTACTAACCTCGCCAGATGATTTGCCGGGCAATAAAGTAAGATGTCCCAAGTGCGGTTGTGTCAATACGATCGAAAAAGACGACGATGCGGAAGATGTGGTGGCAGGCGAGATCAGAAAACCAGGATTGTATATAACGGTAATAATAAATATATTTATTCTCCTGCTTATCCCCTGCACCGCCCTGGCCTGCATTGCCTACTACATATATTACCCCAGTGAAATAGGTGAGAACCCTCCCCTGCTCTGGTCCTTAAAACCACTACCGGCCTGTTTGTTAATAATACTGAATTCGGTAATACTTGGAGCAATAGCCAAGTATCTGATCGCCCATCTGGAATCTATACATGTATTAATAGATATTGCCAGTGATATTCGTGATATGTTATCGGACGAAAAAGAAAACAGATAACAGACAATCTTGGGTGTGTTGTGCAAAAGAAAAAATCTGCATTTCTCACAACTATTATACCAATATGCTCCAGATAACTAGCGTTGCAATACTAATAATCTCAAGCAAGGATGCTTGAGCTACCATTGGGCAACAAGCCCGATCAACTGTTAGCATCTGATTGTCAGCCTGAGTAATAATTCAGCAGAGGCACAATGTTATGCGTCTTTGCATAAGAGATAATGCTCCTGAGCAAAAAAAAGAGAAAACCCGGCCTGATATCTGTCAGGTCGGGTTTTCTTTTATAGGAGAACGATTTTATTCAGGTCATGACCCAAAAAGGTCATGACCCGAGAGATCAGGAAAATGATCAGTTATTGCCACCGTAAAGACCTGAATCGAGCCACTGAGCAGCCAGAACCGCCAGATCTTCGAGATCAACAGTACAGCTATTGTCGAAGTCATAAAGAGTGCTTGGCTTCTCGGAAGCTATACATACCGCTTCACCAGTAACATCAATATAAAGGTCAGCAACCTGGAATTCATCCATAGAATAGTTATATATTCTCAGGTCGTCAAGGCCGCCGCGGTAATTTTCATTAACAACACCGCGAAGATTTTTCGCCAGAACAAATAATGGATACTGCCAGTTGGCAAAATTAGTGAGAGTTGACACATTGCGTTCCAACACTCTTACACCATCAACGAAATAGCATAAAGTAGTGCCATTATAGGTAACAGCAACATGCGACCACTGCTCATCAGGGACAGCATTGGCAGCAGTAGAGACATCAATTGACTTGTTACCTTCTTCTCTCAGATATATCTTGAGAGCACCGCCGCCATTAACACCGACCTGAACGCCGGTATTACTACCATCATTAAAAGTACCAAAAATACGGCCTTCGCCAACGAGTTCAGCAGAGGGTTTGACCCAGAAGGAATAGGTGAACATATCAAGACCTTTACCCAGGCCACCCTTAGGATAAGCATCGGTTGAAAGAAGTACATACCCCAGTCCATCAACAGAGGCAACAGCATAATCACCTGAAATACCTGTTACAAATGAAGGGTTCTCAACTGGTAAGCCATTATTAGTGCCAACACCATCATTGAGATCCTGCTCAAAGGCATAACTGGCCAGCAATCTGCTGGTCATCATAACAGAAACACCTGAATTGGTAGTACCGCCAGAGCTGGTAAGGGCACAGTAATAATCGCCTTCATCAGCCAGAACAGAATCCTGAATAGACAGGGTAGCAACAGTGCCGGAATTAGCAGCAGTGATACGGCTGTCAAGAGTTAGCGGCTGACCATTTTTGAACCACTGGGCAGTAGCCGGACTTACACTGGTATATTCAACTGAAACGCTGAGGTTATCACCAGGAGCAAATCTTACCGAAGCAGGTTCGGCAACAATAACCGGGACACTGGCCAGAGTGCTGAATGACCAGCTTGGACCGGTGTAGTTATTAGGATCATCAAGCGGGAGAATAACGCCGTTTTTATCAGCACAAATCTGGTCAATGCGCCAGGTATAAGTCTCGTCAAAATCCAGAGTTATCGGAGAAGAGGTAAATGCCATGTTATTATAGTCTGTAACATTTATCTCGTCCTTAAGGTACATGTTCGGGTCAGAGATGCCACCAGAAACATAAAGCAACTGCTTTTTGACCAGCGGGTCTATCGTGGCGGTATTCAGCGGATTGGGAGCACCCTTCCACTGGAAGGTGACAGAAACATTGCCAGCACCTGGTGTGCCAACGGCAACATCACCAACAGCCGGGGTCGGTTCATGAGCAGAGATCAGATATTTGCTTGCCAGATATGTATTAACAGAATCAATTTCTTCTGGAGAAAGAATACGATTATAGATTACCAGAAAGGCTATATCACCCTGCATAAAAGACTTCTGGCCACGGCCATAAGAACCAATCCCTAATAGTCCGGGTGACTCGACAGAACTGTTTGTACCACTGCCAACATTTACCCCGTTAAGGTAATATTTAACACCATTGTCAACACCAGCAATACCTGAACTTACACCAAATACATTACCATTAGTATTTGGTGTATATCTGAACTCGCCAGAAGATCCGATACGCCAGGCGAAAGAATTAGAATTGGTAGCAAAACGAAGACGGTCAGTACCAATTACACTCTGACCAGAAACAATATACTGTTCACCAGTAGTACGATCATACTTTGCAACTGCGAACATTGTACAGGAACCAACACTGACCCCACTGCCATTGAGGCTCATCCAATCGTTGAGGCCATCAAACTTTACAGAGGAATGACCCTTAAAGTTAGGATTATTTGGTACAAAAACAGGCATATTGACCGCAATAGACTGCGTAGCATGATTATTCAAACCAGAACTGTCAACCCAGGTAGCAATTGTACCATCAGCATTAACCGCTGAATTACTAATAGCATCAGCATCCAGCTTTATTACCAGACCATTAGTTACAGGCACAGCCAGCACTGAACTGGCAGCTCCCAACAGCATAAGCGTTGAGAAAAACATACTGATTCTCTTCATTTCAAACCTTCCTTCTAAGTTAAATATTACAATACCCCTGTTCCTAAGATGAACAGAGTTAACAATTTATACCATCTGAAATACAGGCAGCAGAGACAAACCCGCCCTGCACTTAAACTTACTTACTTCAATAAAAGAACTTATGAACACTCTGGCCATAGCGATATTCCGCAAACATGCGACCTGAAACGCCGGACGAACCATCCAAGGCACAATCGAACACAGCGTGTTGCAATTGCTGATAAGCATATATAAATATCCTGCTTTGCTACTTTCCATACTTCTCTATTCTCGTCCTGTATCGATACAGAAATTCCTCTTTCTTCTATATAAGCAATTGACCAGCTCATGTTTTTTTTTCGATAATTTTTAAAAAAATTACAACTTCGGGTAATAATCAGTTTAACTCTTTCTTTAATAAGGCATT
>JAFGDI010000331.1 GCA_016932145.1 Sedimentisphaerales bacterium | reverse complement strand
TGGCAACTAACGATAAGGGTTTCGCTCGTTAAGGGACTTAACCCGACATCTCACGACACGAGCTGACGACAGCCATGCAGCACCTGTTCTATGTTTCACCCGAAGGCAGCTTACTCCGCTTTCACGGAGGGCATCCATAGTAGTCAAATCCAGGATAAGGTTCTTCGCGTTGCTTCGAATTAAGCCACATGCTCCACTGCTTGTGTGAGCCCCCGTCAATTCCTTTGAGTTTTAGCCTTGCGACCGTACTCCCCAGGCGGCATACTTAATACTTTTGCTACGACTACGAAAGCGTCAGAGCTCCCATAGTCTAGTATGCATCGTTTACAGCGTGGACTACCAGGGTATCTAATCCTGTTTGCTACCCACGCTTTCGCACCTCAGTGTCAGAACAAGCCCAGTACACCGTTTTCACCTCTGGCGTTCCTCTGAATATCTACGCATTTCACCGCTCCACTCAGAGTTCCATGTACCCCTACTTGCCTCAAGATTACCAGTATGCCCTGCAGTTCCACAGTTAAGCCGTGGGATTTCACAAGACACTTAATAATCCACCTGCGTGCGCTTTAAGCCCAGTGATTCCGAACAACGCTTGGACCACTCGTATTACCGCGGCTGCTGGCACGAGTTTAGCCGGTCCTTCCTTCTGGATCGATCAGATCTTTCTTCACCACGACAGTAGTTTACACTCCGAGGAGCTTCATCCTACACGCGGCGTCGCTGCGTCAGCCTTTCGGCCATTGCGCAATATTCGTTACTGCAGCCCTCCGTGGAGGTCCGGGCAGTGTCTCAGTCCCGATATGGCGGGCCAACCTCTCAGTCCCGCTACGCGTCAAAGTCTTGGTAGGCCATTACCCCACCAACTAACTGATACGACATAAACCGCTCCTGAACCAAAATTCTTTGATACCATGGCCATGCGACCTCGGTATGTTATTCGGTATTATCTGCACTTTCGCTAAAGGGTAAACCCGCAGTTATCCCGAAGATCAGGGTACGTTATTTATGCATTACTCATCCATCCGCCACTAACTATAGTATTGCTACTATAATCCGTTCGACTTGCATGTCTTAGCCACGCCGCCAGCGTTCGTTCTGAGCCAGGATCAAACTCTTCAATTGATTTATCGTTATCATAACCGAAGTTATGAAATTTACGATTAAGGCTCAACAAAAAACTCACCTATGATTGAGAATGTTGAGATAAATTACACCATGCGGGGTCGTTAACCCGCTTTGTTTAATTAACTTAGATACCGTTTTCATAGCCGGTAAATAAGCTCACATTCTCGCTATAAAGCATATGTCACTGTTTAATTGTCAAAGAACATTTTTTGACTCACTCGGCTTTCGCTTCGTTTGTCGCTTTGTTTTTCTCAGTCTTATTTGTTTAACTGAGACGAGTAATTATATCTTTTTACTCGCTGTCGTCAAGAACTTTTTTAGAAATTTTTTATTTTATTTTTTTCTCTAAAAACTCTTAACTTGGTATCACTTGCTGGTTTAAGCAACGAGTGAGGGAGGAATTATACGCCGATTGGCAGATAAGTCAACCGTAAAAAAACACTTTTATTAGAAAAAAATTAAAATCACTGTCTGTAGCCCAAAAAACGCGTTTTTAAACTTAAATCGGGTTATGAAAAATAGAAAAAACATCCTTACCCCAGTTTGTCTTTAGCCTGCGGTCATATACATAGTTTTCATCGCTTTGCATAGAAAATATATGGCCAGAATAATATAACCATATATGAAATAAGAATTTAGGTAACAATAACATCTTGTACGCTTTATCTGCCTATATTTTTCAACATCGTCTCTGCCAATAACAAAGTATTGATATTTCTATAGTTAAAATATATACTGCACGAGCAGATGCGGCATTTTCTGGCTGCATTGAAGATAATACAAACAAATAAACAGGTGTTGAACGACATGAGCTTTCTATTTAATGACAATATACGGAAAATGACTGGCTATACCCCTGGATTCCAGCCGGATTCAGCCCGTGCAATTAAGCTAAACACAAACGAGAACCCATATCCGCCAGCCCCAGGCGTATTTGAGGCACTGAAAAGCATTAGCGCTTCGGAATTTAGAAAGTATCCACCTTCGACCTGGAAGGACTTTCGCCGGGTTGCTGCCGATCTGCATGGCCTGGACCCACAGCAAATAGTTTGCGGCAATGGTGGCGATGAGCTCCTGACTATGATCGTCCGCTGTTGTTGCGATACCCACCGCCCTCTGGCATATCCAACACCGACTTATTCTTTATACCCTGAACTGGCACATATCCAGAATTGTCCGATAATTGAAGTGCCCTGGGGTCCCGGCATGAGCATCCCTGACAGCCTGGCTAACAGTGGTGCTACATTAACCATTATCTGCAACCCCAACGCCCCAACCGGCACTATAATTTCGCCGGATGAAATAGGTGATTTTGCCGCTTCCTATAGCGGTGTTCTGCTGATAGATGAGGCTTATGTAGATTTTGCCGAAGAAAACTGTCTGGGACTGCTCAAAAGGTATGAAAATATCGCAATTTTACGGTCATTCAGCAAAGGTTATTCACTGGCCGGTATGCGGTTTGGCTATATTATGACCTCTCACCTTATCGCCAGTGCTCTTATGAAAGTCAAGGATTCATACAATGTGAACATTGCCACTCAAAAAGCCGCTGTAGCCGCCCTGCTCGACCAGGACTATTTTCTGGACAATGTCGCCCGGATAAAGAACGAGAGACAGAGAATAACTCTGGCACTGCGTAATCTGGGCTTTGAAATAACCGACAGTCATACGAATTTCATCCTGGCTAAAATCGAAGAGCCAGAAGCTAAATACATACACGATCAGTTAGCTGAGCGAGATATTTACATAAGATATTTCAATCTGGATGGCCTGCGAGATAAATTAAGAATATCTGTTGGTACGCCGGCTGAAAATGATGAACTGCTAAACGGAATGGTAGAAATATTAGGTAAGTAAAGTGTAACCGTGTGAACAGTTACGCTAAAACTATATCTGGCATTGCTTATAAAACAGCTCCTGGTCAAATATCATGCACTGCCCGCAGATATTCGGCCAGGGGTACCACTTTTAGCTTTTTACTCATCAACTCTTTCCCCTGACAAGTGATAATCAGATGCCAGAGCCCCAGCATGTCTGCCAGAGGTTCAAACAGAGAGTCGCCCAGAAAGAATTTGTACTCTGAGCCATTAACGCGGAATTCGCCGGTAAATGCCGGGGCAGGGTCACCTTTACTATCGCAAAATGGCGGATGGTCTATACGCCATTGCATAATATCGCCTCTGGCTTTGCGTATCTCGACAGTAACACCAAACTCAGTGCCAGCTCTGGCCGGTATCTTATCGGTATATTCGATCAGTGTCGGCAGGTCCTTATCCTGCTGGTCGAATTTATCATATATGCCGTAATTCAATATCTTTAACTCTGCTTTTATCTTTGCCATAGTAGTACCATTTTAGCATAGCTACAGTTTCGGTTAAACCATAATTTGTCATATTTTCTGGACTATCGTTTTTTCACCCTCCTATAATAACGAGAACAGAAAAATGACTAATTATAAACATAACATGGAGATAGAATATGAGCGTATTAGTGACGAAAAAAGCCCCGGATTTTACTGCTAAAGCCGTAGTTAACGGTCAGTTTGAGACCCTGACTCTTTCAGACTACATTGGCAAAAAGTATGTTTTGCTATTCTTCTGGCCGCTTGACTTTACCTTCGTTTGCCCAACTGAACTACATGCTTTTCAGGAGAAGTACGATGAGTTTCAGAAAAAAGATGTAGAGATAGTCGGTGTGAGTATTGACTCGCACTACTCGCACTTTGCCTGGGTAAGCACCCCGAAACATCAGGGTGGTATTGAAGGTGTCAAATACCCTCTGGTAGCAGACATTACCAAGAGTATTTCGCGTGATTATGATGTACTTCTGGAAAATGATGGCGTAGCCCTCAGAGGCCTGTTCCTTATTGACAAGCAAGGGATAGTGCAACATCAGCTTGTAAACAATCTGCCCCTTGGCCGCAGCGTTGATGAAGCCTTAAGGCTGGTTGACGCCCTGCAGCACTTCGAGATCAACGGAGAAGTATGTCCGGCGAACTGGAGCAAAGGGCAAAAAAGTATGAAGCCAGACAACGACGGTCTGAAAAGGTACTTTGCCTGACCTTCTAAATATCGCTATTACATAGATAACGACTGAATCGGGAATTAACTTTCTTTATAGCCTGTTGACAGAAATGTCGGCAGGCTATTTTTGTATAAAATATTATTGCCCCCCCCGACACTAAATCTCAAAATCCCCCTCTATAGTCTTATAATCTTACAGACATTAGTTTTTTACTGTTAAAGTTTCTCTTTTGGTCCAATAACAAACATGCTTTCAGGCTGTTTTTTAAGGTTAAATAATATATTTTCGCACAAAAATGATAGTTGGTGAAAAAACATAGAGCCGATTCCCAAATAACCCCAGTATTTGCAGTAGTTTACACAGATAAGGCATAACAATTGTCACATTTGTTTTGGAACTTATACTCACAAAGCAGGAAATTTACTCTGCCTGTCACATAGCCGATACAGGAATTGACCATGCAAAAAGATTAAGAATGCATGAATTACGAACCTGGTTGCATATTGTTATGTCAGGAAAGCAGTGATGACACAAAAAACAGAAAGAAAAATCCTACTTTTGCTGGTTTTGCTGCTAACAGGCTGCTTTCTGCCGGGTATTTGTCTGGCTCAGAAGCAGAGCTATTCAAGCAACGACCTAGTTTATAATAGTTATATAAATAAACTGACCGATAACTCAACCCAAAAGGTTAACATAGTTCTTTTGAACTCATATCATCAGGGTTATAAATGGACCGACGCGATAAGTCTTTCTATCAAATACTATCTGGAAAAGTATGAAATTGACTATGAATTGCATATTGAATATCTCAACAGTAAGCGAATCGGAAATTCTACTACCTGGACCACCCGCACTGAGAGACTTATCTGCGACTATCCGGCAGGTTATATAGACGCTATAATAGCCACAGACGACAATGCCTTTACCGCCCTGCTGGCCTGCTCTGCAGAATGTCTCAAAGAAATACCCATCATTTTTTGTGGCGTAAGTAACTATAAGCCAGAAATGCTGGAAGGCTATAAGAACATTACTGGTGTCGTACAAAATGCTGAAATATATAAGACAATAGATGTCGCCCGAGAGCTATTCCCCGAATTAAAAAACATTGCCTTTATTACTGATAATACGGAAACTGGCGCTACCTATAGAAATCTGGCAAAGAGTGCTATAAATAAATATCAGGATATATCAGCAATATGGCTGGATGGCTGTCAGATAACTACTCCTGAGTTAATGATGAAACTGGAACAACTGCCAGACCAGACTATCGTTATGATGGGTATATGGCAAAGGGACGCAGCAGGCAATTATTTTCAGATGGAGAAAATATACCCTGAGATATCGGAGATGTGTCCGAGTCCGATATTCACCAATACGGACCTGGGAATGGGCTATGGCATAATCGGCGGCAAAATGACCTGTGCAGAGACTCAGGCCCGCATCGCTGTGGAAATGCTGACTTCAATATTAGCCAATCCAGATAAACCATTGCCCGCTGTTTTAACTAACCCGATACTTGACAGTAAGTTCGATTATAAGCAGTTGAGCAGATGGGGACTGCTGCAGAAAAGACTGCCAGATAACACCATCTTAATAAATACTAAACCAGAACTTTCAGCGGAAGAACTGCTTTACTTATGGGGTTCCATTGCGGTTATAATAATTCTGACCCTGTCATTATTATCTCTGCTGATCTATATTCGTCAGTACAAAAAGATCAAAGAAGAGCAGGCCCGTAAAGACCGCGAAAATTCTGTTATTATGAACTCATTACCCCTTTGGTGCGGTATAATCGATCTGGGCGGTAATATCCTCATAAGCAACCAGAAGAAAAAAGAGCCAACTATAAAAGACATATGGCCAGAAAATCATGAGCTTATATCTTATGCTATCATGCAGGCCAGCTCTGACAATACTACTATTGAAGTGCAATTTGAAAATAAAGGCAGGACAATAGTAGGCGTCGCCCGCCCAATTGAATTTTTGACATTTAATCGTGAGGCAGTAGTCTTTATAGCTCACGACATTACAGAAAAGGTACAGGCCCAAAAAGAGATACAAGAGAAAAATGAATTACTGGACATGGCCATGGCCGTCGGTAAAAGCTGTTATTGGGTGTGGAACATACCCGCTGAAGAGATCAAAACTGATAAGAATTTCTGGGTATGCCAGGGCATAGAAAATATTGATCGCCAGACAATAACCGCCAGCGAGTTCTGGCGAAATGTAAGCCTTTCCGATGAAGTTGATACTCGAATAAAGATGCAAACGCTGGAATCTGGCCAGGAAAATTCATGCACTATGGAGTTCAGATTGAACTTTTCCGGCCATCCGCTATGGTTCCAGGTACGAGCTATTACCTTACAAAGAGACTCTACAGGCCACGCAGTCAAGATCGGGGCCTTCATGTCAAACATTACCAGCCTGAAAAACATCGAACTGAAAATGAAGCAGAGTTATGAACAATTACTCGATGCTCAGGAGATGACCAGTGTTGGTAGCTGGATAATTGATAAAATGGCCGATACGGTCATAGCCTCGCCGCAAATGTTCAAGATCATGGGGATAGCATATCAGGATAACGGCATTTGCCCCAGATCTGTATTCCGGGCTAAAATTGTTAACAATAAGGAATTGCTCACCCTTCTGGAAGGAATGACTAAGCCAGGAGATTCTTTTGAATATACCGGCCAGATATACAGCGGGGAAAATAATGAAAAGATCAAGACCATCTGGAGTAAAGTCCGCTATGGCACAGATGAAAATAACAGGCCCGTTTATATTGGAGTATCTCAGGACATAACCACCCGGGTAGAAATGGAAAATGAGCTGAAAAATTCTGAGCAATATCTGCTTCAGGCAGCAGCTCTGGCTAAAATGTACTACTGGAACTATGACTCTGAAAAACAGCAAATGCTGGTCTATAATTCAGCTTCGGTCTGGGGTGAACACAATATTGACGGCGTACTTACATTTGACAGCCTTATCTCTTATATACATCCAGATGACCTGAAAACTGTAATTACAACTTACAGAAATATCTTCAGTGGCGATATTCCTCATGGCTCTACCAGTTATCGCATTATTATCAATGGTATTGTCAGACATGTAAACTGCAACTGGGAATGTTATTATAATGAGGACCATACCCTTGAGAGCGTTTTGGGTATTGTCATTGACATTACTGAACAGAAAGATGCTGAACAAATTGAGGTAGCCCGCAAAGAAGTTGAGGCAACCGCCAAGGCTAAGGGCTTGTTCCTGGCTACTATGAGTCATGAGATCAGAACACCAATAAATGTTGTTATTGGCATGAACCACCTGCTTCAGGAAACAACTCTCGATGATATCCAACATAACTTTGTAACTAAAATAGACCGGGCTGCCAATGCTCTGCTGGGTATTATAAATGATATTCTTGATATAAGTAAGATAGAGGAAAATAAACTTAATATTGAAAACATTGACTTCTCGCTCAAGGACATTGTTTATAATAATGCTACGATCCTGGCTGTTGGTGCGGAAAAAAATAATGTGGAAATGCACATAAGGATCGACCCGGATATACCGCAACGGCTTACAGGTGACCCTTTAAGAATATCGCAAATACTCACTAATCTGCTGAGTAATGCCGTTAAGTTTACCGAAAAAGGAGACATTACCCTTAATGCCAGTTTATTGAGACAAGAAAAGAGTAATGTCGTAATTGAATTTACCGTTACCGACACCGGCATAGGAATACGCCAGGAGTCTCTGGACAAACTGTTCCAACCCTATTCACAGGCTGAAAAATCTACTACCAGACGCTTTGGCGGCACAGGGCTGGGACTGGCTATCTGCAAACAGCTTGCCGAGCTTATGGATGGCAGTATTACTGCTGAAAGTCAGGAAGGTAAAGGCAGTAGTTTTATCGTACAGCTTACTCTGGGAGTACCTGCACAAAATACAGAAAACAGCTCATATCAGATACCTGAACTAGCCGGTAAAAACGCACTCGTGGTTGATGATAATCATACCGCTCTGGAAATTATCAGTGAGCTGACTATCTCTGCCGGGTTGGTCGTTACTTTGGCAAGCAGTGGTCAGGAAGCTCTGGACATACTCAATAATTCGGGTAAAATATTTGATCTGGCTATAATTGACTGGCAAATGCCCGGCATGAACGGCACTGCTACCGCCAGAGAAATACAAAAATGCAAACTGGCCAGAGATCCTCATCTTATTGCCGTTACTTCACATAATCGGGAAAATATCATTCAGGATTGTCTTAATAATGGGTTCGCAAGTGTCGTTACCAAGCCTATAAACCCTAACGATCTTATTACTGCTATCAGAAAAGCCTTTGGCCTGTCGGTACATACCCCAGTTCGTAAAGCAAAAGAAATAGTTCCCAATCTCACCGGAACTAATATCTTATTGGTAGAAGATCAGGAACTTAATCAGGAAATAATGATAAATCTTTTGGAAAGGACCAAGACAAAGGTAACTATTGCCAATAATGGCAAAGAAGCTGTAGAGCTGATACAGGAAAAGCATTTTGACCTGGTTCTGATGGATATTGAAATGCCGGTAATGAATGGCCTGGATGCCACTCGAGCCATAAGAGCTCTGGACGATAAAGACACTGCCGGAGTGCCTATTCTGGCTATGACTGCTAATGCTATGCAAGAAGACCTGGAAAACAGTAAAAGTGCCGGCATGAATGACCATATTACCAAGCCGATAAATCCGGGCCTGCTCTATCGGAAGATAAGAGATTATATAAGCAGGTCAAACAAGGAATCAGAAAGAACCTCATTGCTCGAGCAGTTGAATCAGATAGACAAGATAGACACTTTCTCTGGTCTGGGATTTGCCGGCGGCGATAAGGAGCTATACATGAAAACCATTGCCAGGTTCCTGGAAAAGACACCTGAGCAGATCGCAGAACTTAACCTTGCCCTGAATAAAAATGACACCGACTCAGCCGCTGCTGCTTTACATACGATCAAAGGTATAGCTGGTACTATCGGAGCTTGCAAACTTAAAGAAAGAGCCGATATTACCGAAAAGAACCTGCTGGAAAATCCGCAGGACAAATCATTGGAACAATCTATTTCAGATATGGTCAGCGAACTGGAATCACTTAAAGCAGATATAGAAAAAGTGATAAATACACCAACTGGCGACATCAAGTAATGTCCCCGTCCGTTCAATCTCGCCTCAGAATACAAAGAGCAAATATCAATCGCCCTCAGGCTTTTCTATTGAGCTTCGCAAGCTAACGGGAAAATCAAGACCGGCAATATCATCGGGAACAGCCGGCCTGAATGCATCAGCCCCGTCTGTCAGGTATGGCTTTAACTCAGGCATCTCCCGACTTATGGCCAGAGCTACACAACGGGCTATTTCATAAGCGCCATAAGCATTATGATGTGTGCCGTCCTGAAAGGCGATAGCTGACCCTGACGGACCCAATGCCTCATAAAGCTCACTGCTCATTGCATGCAGATCAAGCAGAGCTACATTTTCCATACTCGCTACTGCTTCCATCGCCTCAGGATAACCCTGCATAGTATCTTTTACCTTGCCATTGTCATCAAAACTGCGACGATGCATCGAAGTAACCAGAACCGGGCAGGCTCCCAGATCACGAGTCTTACTGACCAAATGCCTTAATGCCTCCGCATAACCGGTTTGCTCTGGCGTGCCCCGCTTCATGTCATTATGGGCAAATTGGATAAATAAATAATCGCCTTTTTTAATCTGGCTGAATATCTTGGCAAAACGCTTTTCTGCGGTAAAAGCTGCCAGCGTTTCGCCTGATTCAGCATAATTTGCTATAGCTATTTCCGGCTTGAACAATAGTGTTAACATCTGCCCCCACGAAGTCCAGGGCTCTGCCGGCTGATCAGTTACAGTTGAATCACCTGCCAGAAATATTGTAGGTATATCTGGTTCATATTCTATCTCTAATGCACAAAGGCATGTTCTTTTACCATTAAATTCCAGAGTAAGCTCATCGTCCCAATGCCACACCCCAGACTC
>JAFGDI010000330.1 GCA_016932145.1 Sedimentisphaerales bacterium | reverse complement strand
TGGTCATGATGCGATTCGGGATGATGATGCTCATATACCACCCGACCATCGACATAGAGAGGTTCGGCAAAACGATGCTCGCAGAGAATATCCATAACACCCTGAACATCATCCTGATCTATATCGCTTTTATATACAAGGCAATTCTTGGTCAGCCCATCAATAGACTGATGCAGGTCGGAGTTCATAAATACCCGAATAACCGACTTTTGCCAGTCTTGCAAAGTTACATTACATTCGCTTAATATTTCAATAACCCGGCAAGGAATGTCCCTTTCTTTCTGGCCGGACTCTTTAGGTAAAGGCAGCCCTGAACCAACGCTGTCACCTTTTTTGGTACCGGCTACCATTTTATCGAGAATATCTGGGTCAATCACATGTTCCATACGGCAGGCATTAGCCTGAGCGATTTCAGGGTCAATATTGAGCGTACCTATCAGATACTCTTTTATAGCTTCATGGCGGGCATTGATCTTAATGGCCTCCTGTAGGCCATGTTTGGTAAGAGAGATTGGCAGATATGGTAAATAGTTTATAAGCTGTTTGTCTGCCAGCTGTTTAAGTGCCCAGGAAACGCTAGACTTTTTCACATCAAGAACTTGAGCTATTTTGTTAGCATTAGTCTGGTTGTCTTTCTGGCAGAGATTATAAATTGTTTTAAGGTAATCTTCTAAACTGGAACTAAGCCTGTCCTGCATATATTTTTCCACATCTTGCGGTATTTTACAAACTGTTTCGGCTATTACAAAGAGCCTGCAACATAGAAATTGTAAGATTAGACTAACTCTAAGTCAAGCGTAATCAAAAGTGCTTTCGAGTAAGTGTATTAAAAAAGGCATCGCAGTATAAACCACGATGCCTTTGCAACTTATAAGCTATCGGTCAGACTGTCATTGATAATCTGCACCGAAAAGAGCATATATGGCAAAATCTCTGAGGTCAACCCTGCCATCGCCGTTAAGGTCGCCCTTATCACACCAGTTATCATCAGCACAGCCGGCAGACATCCAGTTAGTCATAATGCTATCGAGAACGGCGCTATCAAAGTCTTCGATCATTACCATAGCCAACTGTTTAACAACGGTAGTAGTCGGCGAATCGTAGTCAGAAACGGTAATTTCTACTACGAAATTCGGGGCTCCGTCCTCATTAGCCGGGTACTCTTCCCGGATCGTTCCGCTAATGCGGATACCATCCTGGTCGATCTTAGCTTCCAGTCCCTTTGGCAGCATGTCAGGCGACTGCTGATTGCCGGTAAAGACAATACCCTGAGCCTGACTAAGGCCCCGTCTGACATTATCATCGACATTATCATTATTCAGGTCAAAACTATAGGAAGTGATATAATGATAATCATTGCCATTACCATTTGATATGCCCACTGTCGGGGTCGTAGTAAGAGCAGAACCGTCAGCTTTCAACATCGAGCCATAATCGAAGCGAATACTACCATTCTTAAATAGAGTAGCAGAGAACTTGCAGGTATCGCCAACAGCAATACCATCACCGGCAAACTCAGCTACCCAGGTAATAACTGCCTTATCACTGTCCTGAGCCACGAAAATATCAAAGGCGGCGGCATTAAGTTTATAATCGTCCCAGAGCGGGGCAATTACCTTATTGTCCTTGAGTGCCTGCTCGCTATTAAACGGCAGCGAACCAACACCAGAATCAAGTCTGATAAAGCCATTAGTGGAAATACCAATCTGGGTATAGTTAGTACCATAGAATGGGAAGCCAAATGGCAGAGTATGAGCTATGATAGAATCATTAGCATTAACATTAAGGCCATCACCAGCGGGGCTGGCAAATTGTGAATCAACAAATTCATAATTACCAGTATCACCGGCAGGAATGTTTATAGACCAGTTCCTGTACTTGCCCGTAGCCGGATCAGGTCTTCCGCCAGCGGCTGCAATGCGAATATCTACCGACTGACCTGCTCTGAAACTGTCGCCAGTACCACTGGCATCGACCAGCTCAATAGTATCAGGACAGACGATCTCGAGGGCACTGGTGCCATCACCTTCACCGCCGATAACCTTAAGATTATAGTTACCAACATCCTGGCCCCAGCCAGAAACTCTGATATAATATTTCCTGCCTGCCTCCATAGGAGTAACAAGCTCTGACTGCTGTGACCACTGAGAATAGTAATAAGTGTCATCATTACAGGCTAACAAGGTATCACCCCGGTAAACAGCCAGGACAGTATCGAACTTACTTTCCTTAAGTGAGACAGTCACTTCAGCATCATATCTGGGCACATAAACATACCAGACATCATATACACTGCCATCTTTACTGTTACAGCCAGTACGGACAATCTCACCGTCCTGACCGAGTGAAGCTGTGGCATTTACGGTACTGCCAGAGTAAGACTCGTTATAAGTGGCAAAGTCCATAACTGCAATAGCGTTGGCCTTCTCGTCATTGATCGGACGGTTAGTCACCTCAACGGTAAACTCGCCAAAGGAATCAACAGAACCGGCCACCCGAATATAATAGGTCACACCTTCAACCATCGGCACACTGACATGTGATGAAAGCGGGCCGCAACCTGTGCTGGCAAGTAACAGCTCTTCCTCCAGGTCATCGTTAAAGGCAACCAGAGTATCACCAGTTTCAGTTACCTCACCCATATATACAGCCAGGGTAGAGTCAAATACTGAAGTACAGGCGGCAACACGATAATCGCCATCAGCCGCCGGAGTGAACATATACCAGAGGTCGAGCATATCGCCATTAACATCAGTTGTAATGTCAGTACCGCTGGCATTAACAATATTCCCGGCAACCGGGCTATTAAGCATAAGATTAACAGCACCCGCCGGCTGGTCATTAGCGGCCAGATCACAATAATTTATGAACAGGTCAAAATCACCTGATTCATAGTTATAACCACCCACGCGGATCAGGTATTCATGGCCCTTCTCCATATAGACATCAAGCTCTGAGCTATAGAAGCACTCAGGGTCTGATACCATTGAGTCATCATTACAGGCCAGGAAATTGGTGGTAAAGAAGTTCTTATTAGCGTTATATACATCGTTTGGCTCAGCAAAAACCGCCAGAGTAGTATCAAAACCGGAAGAACAGGTACTCATGTGTACAAAACCTGTCTTTTCAGCGGTCATGGTGTACCAGAGGCCCTTGGAATCGATCGGCTTTTTATTATCACCGATAGCATCGTAAGGCGTGTTGATCCAGTCATAACCAGAGCAAGGTGAACCATATTCCCAGCGATATACATCCATATCATTAGGTATCCATGACTCAACTGCATACTGAGTATCACCATATATACGGTAAGAGCCGGGCACATAATTAGCACTCAGACGCGGATGATTTACCGGTCTGGCTGGCAGATTTAAGGAAGTCATACCAGAAAGTGAAGGCGGAATATACTTCCACCAGCTATCGGTATAATTACCAGAACCAACCCACCAACTGGAAGAACCCTGGTCCGCAAATTCGGCAAATTCATTTATGCTCAATGGCCGGGCAATACTATCGTTATATACGCCAGTTTCCATGAACACAAAGCTCATTATATCGGCAGACTCGCTTATATTGGAAATAGAGGCATAGCTCTTAGCCACGCAGCCATACTTATAAGCATCGGTATTTTGCGGGGTAAAGGCATTGAATATGTTATTGCCAGGTGCGGCAAAAAGATCGCCGGCATCTGCACCATTCATATTAGCCTCAAGATCAAACCGGTTATCAGCCTGCACCAGGGCCACTTCATGATGTCTGCCGTCCCAGGGGTAATCACCCAGGCCAGGATAACCAGCAATGCTATTTCCCCACTGCACAGACTCATCAATATGCCATATTGCCAGACCGCCATTACCAGGCATATTCACTTCAAAACCTTCATAGCCCGGCCCGGCAGCACCAAAAGGCTT
>JAFGDI010000329.1 GCA_016932145.1 Sedimentisphaerales bacterium | reverse complement strand
GAATAATCACAAGCGAGACGCTTGTGCTACTTATTCCGTGAACGGTTACGAATTCTCTTTGCGGCTTTGCGTTGAATAATAATATGCCGAGCTGGGGCTCAGCGTTCCCAGTTTCGCCTACCCGGCGTAAGGGTTTGTTAGTCGTTAGTTTTTAGTTGTTAGTGAAAACTGCAAGCCAGAAGAATCTCAAGCAAGGATGCTTGTGCTTGCCGTTACATGCCCGGCGAAGGGGTTGCTCCGCGCCAGTTTACAGGGTCATCGGCATAGGTCATGGTATATATCCTTGCCAGAGAATAGCCCGAAGCACCAAGATTAGTCGGCCAGGGTGAGCTGTCAGAATATTCAACCTTTTCTATGGGGATATATATCCGAGACTTTCCGTATTCCTGATCGCCAGGTATCTGTAACTGGATATCCTCACCTTCATTACTGAGCTTACCGCTATAAGGGCCAAAAACCCTGGTACCCGCCGGTACGATGCCGGCGTAAGTAGTGGCAAAAGTTGCAGGCTTTTTAGCAACGACGATACGCTCACCGGCTGCCAGGGTAACATTATTCGGGAACTCATAGCCGGTACCCTCTATGCGCCAGGGTAAATACTCGATAGTAACTACACCTTCGACAGCCTCGGTTGAAACCTCAGTCATAAGCGTTATAGCCGAATCAGAACGATTATACAGCTCTACATACTCACTATCAGTACCGGCTGATGGGTCATACATCAGTTCAGTTATAACTATGCCTGGTATTATCGGGCTACTATTAGCTGCCAGCGGAGTAGCTGTAGCCATTCTGACAAAATCATAACCATTACTCAGCGATGCCTTCTCAAAACGGCCGAAACTGATACCAGTTTCAGATGCATCGAACTTCTGCTGGGTCTGATAGTAGCCGGTCACATCACCATTCTGGCCAGAGAACAGATAAACAGTTTCACCAGCTTCGCTCAGGCCAAACCGCTTTGACTCCGGCTGTGAACTACTGCCAAAAGAGGTATCCTGTGAGAATAACAGATAGCCATGCCCGGCGATAACAGTGTTAGCAGGTATCTCATACTTGCGAATAGTAGTAAAATCAGTATTATCATCAGTAAGGAACCAGCCGCCAATATTTATATTCTGCCCGGTCTTATTATACAGCTCGATCCAGTCAGGCTGACTCGCATGAGAATGCGACATAAGCTCATTTATAACTATACTGTCTGTAGCCAGCCCCTGTTCGGGTGATCCGGGCGAGCCACCGCTGAAGGTACTGGCCCGCCAGCTACCCTTTTGGGACCATAACTCCGGCAGACCGTCAAGAGCCGCGGCAAAGGTAAGCGAGAAGCCCTGTCCATCAGTTATATCATACCAGTTGTCCTTATACTCGAAATCGAGTACAGAGCTATTTGTCTGATCATCAAAAGCGATTATCTCGCCGGCGTTAGAAAGATTACCCTCATAACCAGTAAATATCCGGACGGTCGGGTCAACAGAATATCTCGAATTAAAAGCAGCGAGATTTTTAACTAATAATATATACTCACCGGCAGCAAGCTCTGTACCGGCTGGAAACGAATAAGATATGCCCTTAGTAAAGACTACTCCGTCCAACAACAACGCCGTCGGCCCGGCATTAACCAGCTCAAGATATTCATAGTCAGAATTTTCGTACAATGGGTCTGTAGAGTCCAGCGGATTGTACATTATCTCGCTTATCCGCAGATATCTCTGGACGGCAGTTGGATTACCGACATAGGTTTTAGTAGCTAAGACATTACCCTTAGGATGAATAATATTTATAGTCTCACCCCAATTAGAAAGATGTCCTTTATAATTGCCCTGCACAAAAAGATGCTCGCCTCCTTTAGGAGAGCTGGCCCTGCTTCTGAATGCCAGTGCATCAGGTGTGATATACATCTTACCATTGGCAGGAATAACTGTTCCGCCAGGGAAGGTATGTTCAACAGCCCCGGTAACGGTCCAGCCACTTATATCAGCGGCGAAGCTGTTGGGGTTAAGTATCTCAATATATTCCTCACCCTGATTCCAGGAAGTCGGATTATATTCGATAGCACCTATTTGCAACCAGAAAAGATTGGGTTGTGCCTGTGGTATTTGTGCCGGGTCGTCCGGCCAGGTCGAGCCCACCAGATGATTAACATACAAATGATGACGCCGACCCGGTAGATAGGTATTCTTAAGCAGGTTTATATTAGTCTGATAATTTGCATTATATAGTTCAGGCGTAAGCAAAGCGACTAACTCATCTACTCTGGCCTCATACTTCAATGACGACGCAGGCGTATTAGAAGGCTGAAGCTGACTGTCCATAAGAGTGCGCAGCCGCCTGACATACATCTGACGGGCAACCGGATCAGCCACTACGGCATCGACAAGCCTGTTCCACTTATTATCTGACTTCTGATGACGCACACTGCCAAAGAAAGGATGACTGGGCGACCTTTGCAGATCTGCGGGCCAATCCTGATTGGTAGCAATTCCATCCACACCCATATTTATACCGAAGGTAAGATCCTTGTCCCAGGGTATAAACTGCCACTCACCAGTGTTTTCTGTATCACGATACAGGAAAAAGTTCTTTTCAACGGCATCATTTTCATGAACCAGCGTATTAGCTGCCATGTAAGAAATAACTGCCGGTAAATTAACATTATCGAAAAGGAAAATATTGCGATCAGGATTACTGGGGTCAATACCCTGACGCAGTGCATACAAGTCACTACTATCTTCATAGAGTCTGGTGATCTTGCGATCTGGCTCAACATTGCCGGTATTGTACCCCAGATTGTTATATACTTTATAAAAAGCACCATTATCATCGAGGCCTACCCGGCGTAAGAGATGACTATCTGGCTGCTCAATAAATACACGAACACCAAGGAAACTCTTATTGAGCCTTACATGTATCGGATAAGCCAGACTACTGGCAATGCCAGCCTGCTCATAAGTTTCAAAAGCCAGTGTAGGCCGGATATAGGTTGGGTCATAACCACTTCCATTAAGATTTATCTCATCTACCCGTTCATATGCCGGGTCGAACCGGAAATGACGACCATCGTTAAACTCTATTTTATTACCATCAGTAGAAAAACCGCCCCTGTCTCGGATAAATACATTGTCATAAAATTCACCCAGATAGTAAACCGAACATCTGGTACCGGCATCAGTATTAGCTGCATAAGGATTTTGGGTAAAGCAATGCAAAACGGTCAGATTAGTATTTATGCCCGTATTATTTATTACCGTTCCATAATATCGGGGCGAATTTTCAGTTAACAAATATAGCGGTTCACGAGTTGAGCCACCCTGCGTATCAGCCGCCAGAACACACCAGCGAACCATATCGCCGGGATTATAGGCACTCGCCGGTATAATAGCGGTATAAACACTATCAGCAGCCAGGGCATCCGGCCCTTGACCATTATCAGACATAGGTATGACAACTTCGTCATTATAGCCCACGACATAAGCCAGCTCTACCTGCGCAACAGGCTGACTGGTAGCTGCAACCCATGCAGTTATAACCAGGTTCTGATCGGCATTAACCGGTACTGGATTTTCTGTCACATCTCGAACCTGCGGGCCAAGATTTATCTGCCCGGCACTATTCCTTACACCTGGTGTAGGAGCTGGGAAATAAGCCACATTTTGCATGGCAATCGAAACATTCTGATCCTGAGTGCAGGTCAGCCTGGGCATAATTATAAAGTCTGAACTGCCAGTATTCTCATTAAGACCATGTATCGCCAGTACATTTTCACCGACATGCAAATATTCAACTGCCTCTGGCGACAGGACAAATTCCTGGTAACTTACAGCGGCAGCATCATCATGGAAACCAGATGCATTACTATTCCATACAAGAGGATCGGGGGCATTGGCCCAGGCAACTTTTACCCCATTGAGATAGGCAACAAAGCCATCATCATATTTCATAGACAATACCAGATCTCTCAACCCGGTAAGATCAGTCACATTAAAAGGAACGCGAATATAAGCTGAAGTATTACTGCTCATATTACTGTTAACATTCAGCCCGATAAGCGAGGTAAAGTTATTAGCCGAGCCTTCAGACCTTTCGTAACCTACTCCGGTAGTACCACTGACCCAGCCAGTAGTATCAAACCCGGTCTGCACCCAGCTCAAAGCCAGAGTGTCATCGGCAGGCACAAAGGCAAAAGCAGTCGTGCCAGGCGGTATCAGTTCCAGATTAGTCGGTGCCTGGGTATCAGGACTGGCTATACCATAAGACATAGAGCCATATTGTGCCGGGTAGTTATACTGATGAGCGATAGTCTG
>JAFGDI010000328.1 GCA_016932145.1 Sedimentisphaerales bacterium | reverse complement strand
TGACAGGGATTTTTTTATCAAGCTGGCAGATGCTCTTGAAATCAAGGGTTATTTTATCTGGGCGGTTGATGGTGTGGGTAATTTAAACACGAAAATACCGGATTTTACGAAGTTACCCGGATTTAATAAAATTTCACATTTTGTTGTTATAAGAGACAGAGACTCAGGTTCTATTGAATCGGCGTTTGACAGCGTAAAAAACATTCTGGTTAAAGCCAATTTTGTTGATGTTCCTGAAGTGCACGGTAAATGGTCTGATGGCCAGCCGAAAATTGGAATATTTATCAACCCTGGGGAAAAAAATTCTGGAACAATGCTGGAAGATTTATGTCTCAGTACTGTGAGTAATAGTGAAGTGATGGATTGTGTCAATGCTTTTGCTGCATGTATCTCCGCAAAAGAAAATTGTAGTAAGAATATGGCAAAGACAAAGTGCATAGCATATCTTGGGGCGCAGCAAGAGCCTAAAAGTACGATTAACGGTGGCGCACAATGTTGCTACTGGAATTTCGATGCCCCGGAGTTAAATGAGTTAAAGGATTTTCTGTCTGAGCTGAAGGACCACTAAATAGAGAAAAACCATAGGTCTCATAAGTCCTATAAGTCTTATATTACAAAAAATAACCCGCCAATAGCGGGCGGTAATGACCAGATGATACGAGGAAATAATGGAAGTTAAATTAGTTGTTGGAATGGAAATACATGTGCAGTTGGCTTGTAATACCAAGATGTTCTGCGGCTGTCGGCTGGGTTATGGCGATGCTCCCAATAGCAATGTCTGCCCGGTCTGTCTGGGTTTGCCTGGTTCGCTGCCGGTGATCAATAAGCAGGCGTTTGAGCATTCGGTGCGTACTGCTCTGGCTCTGAACCTGAATATAGCTGAATTTACCAAGTGGGACCGCAAGGGATATTATTATCCTGACCTGCCCAAGAATTATCAGATAAGCCAGTATGACCTGCCCTTCAGTTATGATGGTTATATTGATCTGCCGCTGGCTGATGGCACGGCGCATCGTGTTCGTATAAATCGCGCTCATCTGGAAGAAGACGCTGGCAAGAATCAGCATGAAGGGCTGCCCCATTCGCAGATCGACCTGAACCGGGCCGGCACCCCCCTGCTGGAGATAGTCACAGAGCCTGACCTTAACTCACCGGAGCAATGCCGGGTTCTGGCCCAGGAGCTGCAAAAGATAGTTCAGTTCGTTGGTGCTTCTCATGCCAATATGCAGTTGGGCCAGATGCGTTTCGAGCCGAATATTAACTTGCAGATAACTATGGACGGTAAGGTATATAAAACACCGATCGTCGAGGTGAAAAATCTCAATAGTTTCCGGGCAGTTGAAGGTGCGGTAGCTTATGAGGCCTGGCGTCAGTTAGAAGAGTTTAAAAAGGACCATTCATTTACCCGCGAGAATCATGGCAAGCAGAATCGCGGCTGGGACGATGCCAAAGGCGAGACAATATTCCAGCGAGAAAAAGAAGAGTCAAGCGATTATCGCTATTTCCCTGACCCCGACCTCGTGCCGGTTAAGGTTGATGCCGGGTGGTTGAAGAATATTCGGGATAATATGCCCGAAATGCCGCTGGCGATGAAGGCGAGATTTGTTAATGAACTGGGCCTGAAGGAATATGATGCGTCAGTCTTAACGGCAGAAGCACCGATGGCCCGCTATTTTGACGCGGCAGTAAAGGCAGGCGGCCCGGCTAAACGACTGGCCAATATCATTACCCAGTTTGGCATAAGCACAGCCAGTGAAAAAAGCTGTGCCATTGATGAGCTGGGCATTACTCCGCAGCGACTGGCCGAACTGGCAAAGCTCGTTGAAGATGGTACGATCAATGCTACAGCGTCAGCTAAATTGTTCAATATAATGCTCACTGACGATGCCCCGGCAGCAGAGTTGGCCGAAAAGCACAGCCTCATCCAGAAATCAGATTCCGGCGAAATAGAAAAGCTGGTCGATGAAGTGCTGGCCGCTAATGCCAAGGCGGTAGAAGATGTACGCAGCGGCAGTAAGAAAGCTGGAGCTGCCCGCGGCTTCTTAATGGGGCAGGTAATGCAGAGGTCAAAAGGGCAGGCCAACCCCAAGGTTGTGAGTGAATTACTAGCCAAAAAGCTCAGCTAAAAAAAAGTAACCGTTCACACCTGTTCGAGATGGCTTGAAGGACAAGTATCTTCAGGCTGTTATAAAGATTCTGGCGGACAATCCTCGTGTTGAGCGGGCGCTATTGTTTGGTTCCAGAGCTATGGGAACTTATACGCCGGACTCAGGTGTTGATATAGCTTTGTTTGGCGATGAGCTTACCATTTCAGACCATGGCCAGCTTGCCAATTTGATTTCCGAACAGACAATGCCCCAGCAGGTAGATATTCTTCTCTATAGAATGATAGATAACCCCAGGCTGATCGAGCATATTGCCATCTATGGCCAGGAATGGTATAAGAGGGCCTGAGCTTTGATATTTTAGCTGAGCTTGTCCGCACTGTTCCTGGTCTGTCAGCTCAAAAATATCTTATATGCCGGGTTGTCTTGTTCGCGGACAAATGAGTATTTGCCATCGAGCATTCTGGCTTCAAAGGTGGCGTGGAATTGTTCTGGTATCTGTATGCCGATGAGTACCTGGGCATAAGTTCCGCCGGTGCGTCTGTAGTGCAGTATTGACACATTCCAGTCGGGCTCAAGTAGTGTGAGGAAATTCGCCAGTGACCCTTCGCAATCGGGGAATACCAGGCGATAGAGTACTTCATTGGCCACGCCGCCCGCTCTGCCGCCAACCATGTGGCAGATGTGCATTTTAGCCAGTTCATTATCGGTCAGGTCAGTGATCAGGAACCCGGCATCACGCAGGTTCTTGATAATAGCGGCCCGATCTTCGCTCTGATCTTTGATCTGTACCTTGGCAAAGATGGTTGCCTTAACATCAGATTCAAAGCGATAGTTAAACTCACTGATCTGGTGTCTGCTGAGTGTCTTGCAGAAAGACTTGAGTATGCCGGGCCGGTCTTCGGTAATAGCCGCCATAACGATCTCTGTCTTTTCGCCTATCTCGAAACTCTCGGCAATAGACCTCAATCGCCCAAAGTTGATATTGGCTCCGGAAGAAATAGTCAGCAGTGTTTTATTGCGAATATGTTTTTTGTGTACATAGTTTATCATCCCGGCGACAGACAGAGCCCCCGACGGTTCAGAGATACTGCGGGTATTATCAAAAACCTCTTTGATCGCAGCGCATATTTCATCAGTAGTGGCGGTAACGACTTCATCGACCAGCTCGCGGGCTATGCGGTATGGCTCCTGGCCAACTTGGGCTACTGCTACTCCATCGGCGAAAATGCCAACCTTGTCAAGCGTTACTCGTTTGCCTGCGGTCAGGGCTGCTTTCAGGCAGGCAGAATCTTCTGCTTCGACTCCGATGATCTTTATTTCCGGCCGGAGATATTTGACATAGGCAGCGATCCCGGCGATGAGCCCGCCGCCGCCGACCGGAATGAAAATAGCGTGTATCGGTTCGGTTACCTGACGCATGATCTCCATGCCGATAGTTCCCTGCCCG